>JAKONM010000294.1 GCA_022701925.1 Microbacteriaceae bacterium | reverse complement strand
CCAGCGACTCGGTCACCGGGTCCTCGACGTTGTAGACGCAGGCCGTGACGGTCCGCTCGTACACCCGGCCCTTCGCGGCCCGGTAGGCCTCGGCGGACCCGTGCCAGTCGAGGTGGTCGTCCGCGACGTTCAGGCAGACGCTGGCGACCGGGCTCACCCGCTCCATCCAGTGCAGCTGGTAGCTGGACAGCTCCACGACCAGCACCTCCCAGCCGTCCGGCTCGCGGACCGCGTCGAGCACCGGGCTGCCGATGTTCCCGCACGCCCGCGCCCGGCGGCCGTCCTGCTGCAGCATCGCGGTCGTCAGCTGCGTGGTCGTGGTCTTGCCGTTCGTGCCGGTGATCGTGATCCACTCGGCCGGGCTGCCGGAGCGGTCGCGCAGCCGCCACGCCAGCTCCACGTCGCCCATCACCGGCACGGCCCGCTGCGCCGCCCAGATCAGCGCCGGCACGTCGGGGTGGTAGCCGGGGCTGACCACGACCAGGTCGGGGCCGAAGTCCTCCAGCTCCCGCTGCTGCACCGCGTCGTCGCCGAGACGCACCGCCGCACCGATCACGTCGAGCAGGGTCGCGCGCTCGTCGGCGACCCGCTCCGCCACGACGAGCACCTCGCAGCCCAGCTCGACGAGCGTGTCGGCCGCGGCGAACCCCACGACGCCGGCGCCCAGCACGCCGACCTTGAGGCCCCGCCAGGGTCCGTTCCAGCCGACGAGCGCGTCGAGGTCGGCGGTCACCGCGCCCTCGTCAGCCACTCGAGGTAGAACAGGCCCACGCCTGCCGCGGCCAGCAGGCCGCCGATGATCCAGAACCGCACGACCACGGTCACCTCCGCCCACCCCTTCAGCTCGAAGTGGTGGTGGATCGGGCTCATCAGGAAGATCCGCCTGCCGCGCGTGATCTTGAAGTAGGCCCGCTGCACGATCACGGAGCCCGGCTCGATCACGAAGAGGCCCGCGATGAAGAGCAGCAGCAGCTCGGTGCGGGACAGCACGGCCAGCGCCGCGATCGCGCCGCCGAGGCCCAGCGAGCCGGTGTCGCCCATGAAGATCTGCGCCGGGGAGGTGTTCCACCACAGGAAGCCGACCAGCGCGCCCGTGATGCAGGCGGCGACCACCGCCAGGTCCAGCGGGTCGCGCACGTCGTAGCAGAGCAGCACGTTGGCGGCCTCGAGCGTGCGGTCGAAGCACGACTGGTTGAACTGCCAGAACCCGATGATGACGTAGGAGCCGATCGCGAAGATCGAGGCGCCGGTCGCCAGCCCGTCGAGGCCGTCGGTGACGTTGACGCCGTTCGACGTCGACGTGACGATCAGCCAGATCCAGACCACGAAGACGACGACGCCCGCGGCCGCGCCGAACAGCGCGGAGAAGCTGAGCACCGACCCGTCGAACCACTGGTCGCGGACGATCGAGATGTTCAGCGAGCCCGGGGTCACGGTGAACGGCTGCCCGTCCGCCTGCACGCCGGTCTTCGGGAACTGCAGCGCCAGCAGCGCGAAGACCGTCGCGACCAGCACCTGGCCGAAGATCTTCGCCCAGCCGCCGAGCCCCAGGCTGCGCTGGTTGCGGGTCTTCAGGTAGTCGTCGACGAAGCCGACGGCGCCGAGGCCCACCATCAGGAACAGCACCAGCAGGCCGTTCACGGTGATGCCGAAGCCGCTGATGCCCGACCCGCTGGTCAGGTGGCCGACGAAGTAGCCGACGATCGCGGCCATGATGATGACCACGCCGCCCATGGTCGCCGTGCCGCGCTTCGCGTGGTGCGAGACGGGGCCGTCGTCGCGGATGAACTGGCCCCACTGCAGGCGCCGGAACAGCCGGATGAACAGGGGCGTCAGGAACAGGGTGAAGACCAGGGAGACCCCGGCTCCCGTCAGCAGCGCCTGCACTACTCGGCTCCGGCCCAGCGCGCCCCGAGGCGGTCGCCCAGGTGGCGCAGCCCCGCGGCGTTCGAGGACTTCACCAGCACGGTGTCGCCCGGCGCGATGAGGCGCTCGAGCAGCGCCTCCGCCTCCTCCTGCGTCTCCGCGAAGGCGCTCTCGCCGTTCCAGGAGCCCTCAGCGGACGCGGACAGGTGCAGGCGCTTCGCCTCGGCGCCCACGACGACGAGCTGCCCGATGTTCAGCCGGTTGACGAGCAGGCCGATGCGGTCGTGCTCCTCCCCCGCCTGGTCGCCAAGCTCGGTCATGGCGCCGAGCACGGCGACGGTGCGGCCGGGGGCGATCTGCACCAGCGCCTTCAGCGCCGCGGCCATGGAGTCGGGCGACGCGTTGTAGGCGTCGTTGATCACCGTGACGGGCGAGGTGGCGAGCACCTCCATGCGCCAGCGCTCGGCGCGGGTGACGGCCTCGAGCCCGGCGACGATCGCGTCGGGCGGCGCACCGAGGGCGGCGGCCGCGGCCGCGGCCGCCATCGCGTTGGCCACGTGGTGCTCGCCGAGCACGCGGAAGCGCACGGGGCGCTCCTCGCCGCCCGGCAGCACCAGGGTGAAGCGGGTGCCCTCGACGTCCGCGACCACGTCGCGCGCGGTCGTGCCGCCGTCGGCCGGGTCGGCGGTGAGGCCGAACCAGGCGACGCGCGCCGCGGTGCGGTCGGCCATGGCGGCGACGCGCGGGTCGTCGCGGTTCAGCACCGCGACCGCGGTCTCCGGCAGGTCGACGACCATCTCGGACTTCGCCAGCGCCGTGCGCTCCACGCCGCCGAAGCCCCCGGCGTGGGCCATGCCGACCTTCAGGACCACGCCCACGTCGGGCACCGCCAGCGCCACCAGGCGGGCGATGTCGCCGACGGCGGAGGCGCCCATCTCGGCGACCAGGAAGCGGGTGCCGCGCTCGACCTGCAGCATCGTCGTCGGGCCGCCGACCTCGTTGTTGAAGGAGGCGCGCGACGCCGTGGTGGCGCCGACGCGCCCCAGGATCTCGCGCAGCAGGTTCTTGGTGGTCGTCTTGCCGTTGGAGCCGGTGATGCCGACGACCTGCAGCGAGCCCCCGTCGCGCACCTCGGCGACGACCGCCTTCGCCAGGGCCGCCAGCGCGGCGGTGGCGTCCGCGACGACGACCTGCGGCACCGCCAGCGGCAGGGCGCGCTCCACGATCAGCAGGGCGGCGCCCTGCTCGACCGCGCGGGCGGCGAAGTCGTGCCCGTCCATCTGCTCGCCGCGGCGCGCCACGAAGACGCCTCCCGGCACGACCTCGCGGGAGTCGGTCTCGACCGGGCCCCCGACCGCGGTGGCGCCGTCGGCGTCCGTGCCCTCCGTGCGGAGGGTCCCGCCCACGGCCTGCGCGATGCGGTCCAGCGACAGGTCGATCACCAGCGGGGTCCGTCGGTCAAGGCCGGTCGCCCGGGGGCTCCGGGTCCGGTCGAGCACGTCACCCGCGACCTCCCTGCGTCGTCGATCACCGCGGAGGAGCCTACGGGATGGGCCCGTCAGCGCCCCCGCGGCGGGCCGCCCGTCACCAGCCCGCGGGCAGATCCGGCGAGGACCTCCCGGAGGGCACGACCCCGCCCGCCTGCAGCGCGCGGGACATGACCTTCTGGAACACCGGCGCCGTCGCCTGGGACGTGTTCATGCGCGAGGGGGCGTCCAGCACCACGTAGACGACGTAGCGCGGCGACTCGGCGGGGGCGATGCCGGCCAGCGAGACCAGGTAGCCCTCGGCGTACCCGCCGCGCCCGTCGGACTCCTGCGCGGTGCCGGTCTTCGTCGCGATGCGGTAGCCCGGGATCCGCACGAAGTCGCGCAGCCAGCCCTTGGTCGCGACGTTCTCGAGCATGCGCACGGTGCTCGTGGCGGCCTTCGCCGAGATCACCCGGCGGGCGCCGCCCGTGGTCACCGGGTGCCGCACGCCGTCCGCGTCGGTGCACGAGGCGACCAGCCGCACCGGCAGCCGCACGCCGCGGTTCGCGAGGGCCTGGTAGGCGCTGGCCATCTGCACGGCGGAGGTGGTGAGGCCCTGGCCGAACATCGTGGCGAGGCGGGACTGCGCGTCCCAGTCCGGCGCCCCGGCCCCCAGGTCGCCCGCGGCCTCCGCGCCGAAGCCGACCTCGGTGGGCGCGCCGAAGCCGAAGGCCTTCAGGTAGGCGTAGCGCTTCGCGTCGTCCAGCCGCACGCCCAGCTGCGACAGGCCCGTGTTGCTCGACTGCACCAGCACCCCGGTGAGGGTCAGGCGCTCGTCGCCGTGCTGCTCGCTGTCGTTCACGTCGGCGCCGTCGGCCGTGCGCAGCCGGTAGGGGGCGGTCACGCGGGTGCGGGGGGTGGCCAGCCCGGCGTCGAGCAGCATCGAGGCGGTGATCGCCTTCATGGTCGATCCGGGCTCGTAGGGGGCGGTGAAGGCGCGCGATCCCAGCGCCCCGGGGTCCGCGTCCGCGGTCGTCGCGACGGCGTTCGGGTTCACGGTCGGCCAGTCCGCCACGGCCAGCAGCGAGCCGGTGCGCACCTCGGACACCACGACGGCGCCCCAGCGCGCGCCGGTCTCGCGCGCCCGGGCGGCCAGCACCTGCTGCGCGTAGTACTGCAGGTCGCGGTCGATGGTCAGCCTCACCGTGCCGCCCGGCCGGGCGGGCTTCACGACCGCCTCGGTGCCGGGGATCGGCGTGCGGTCCAGGGCGGACTCGGAGACCGCCTCGCCGTCCTGCCCGGCCAGGCAGCGGTTCCAGCCGTACTCGACGCCCGCCTGCGGCTGCTGGTCCGCGCCCACGAAGCCGATCAGGTTCCCGGCCACCGCGCCAGCCGGGTAGGTGCGCTTCGAGACGGCCCTGTAGTAGAGCCAGCCGAGGTCCAGCCGCTTGACCCGCTCGAGGTCGTCGGCGGTCACCTGCTTCGCGATCAGCGCGTAGTCCGCCTTCGGATCCGCGGTCAGCGCCGTCCGCACCGCTCCGGGGTCGAGCCCGAGCGCCGTCGCGATCGCGGTCGCGTGCACGTCGACCCGGCCGGCCTTCGCCGCGATCCACGGCACGGCCGTGACCTCCCAGCGGGTGACGGAGGTGGCGAGCACCGTGCCGTCGGCGTCGACGACGTCGCCGCGCGGCCCGGGCAGCACGCTGGTGATGCTGCGGCGGTCCTTCGACTCGTCCCGCAGCGACTCCGCGTGGACGACCTGCACGTCGGCCAGCCGCACCAGGAAGACCGCGGCCAGGAGCCCGACGAGCAGCAGCACGAACGCCGGCCGGTACCGCTGGGAGCGTCCGCGCCGCGCCGCGCGGTCCGCCCCTGCCGTCACCCGACCGCCGATCCCCGAGGTTCCCGTGCGCCCGCGGACGCGGACCCGGCGAACCTAGGCGAGGGCGGGCCGCTCCCGGGCGAGGCGCGCGCCGTCGCGCGGGTTCCGCCGGCGAGCTCGAGCGGGCGGGGTCAGCGGGTGATGCCGCCGGGCGCCGCCGCGGTGCCCGCGGTGGAGTCGACCGTGCCGAGCACGCGGCCCGTGCGGGCGTCGAGGTAGGCCGGGGAGTCGTCCGGCACCATGCCGAGCGCCGCGGCCTTCGCCGCCAGGCGCTGCGGCGCGGCCAGGGAGCGCAGCGCCTCCTGCTGCGACTGCTGCTGGCGGGTGAGCACGTCGGAGCGCTGCTGCAGGGCGGCCAGCTCGTAGGCGCCCTGCGCCGTGCCGATCGACAGCACCAGCTGCGCGCCGACGAAGCAGGCGGCCAGGCCGACCAGGGCGGCCGCGGCGACCACGCGGGTGCGCGCGACCGGGGCGGCGACGGGGACTGCGGCCCGGCGGGGCGCCGGCGGGGCTGCGACCGGAGCCGGCTGCAGCGGGGCGGGCAGGACCGAGTTCGGCCTGCGGACCGTGTCGTACGCCAGTGCGGTGCTCATCAGACAGTCCCCCCGACTGCTCGACATCCGTGTCAGGCGGTGCGCGGATCCCCCCGGATGCGCTCCGCCGCCCGGAGCCGCACGGATGCGGCCCTCGGGTTCTCCTGCACCTCCGCGTCCGCCGCCGAGGGGGTTCCCCGCGTCAGCATCCGGAAGGTGGGGGCCGTCTCGTCGGTCTCGACCGGGAGTCCCCGCGGGGCGGTCGAGACGGTGCGGCGGGACAGTGCCCGCTTGACGATCCGGTCCTCGAGGGAATGGTACGAGAGCACGACGATCCGGCCACCTGCGGATGTGCTGGAGAGGGCGGCCGGGATCGCCTCCTCGAGCACCTCCAGCTCGCGGTTCACTTCGATGCGCAACGCCTGGAAGACGCGTTTGCCCACGTGACCGCGCGATTTCAGCGCGGCGGGCGTCGCCCGCTCCAGCACGTCGACCAGGCGGCCCGAGCCCCGGATTGGGGTGGCCTCCCGGGCCGCCACGACGGCCCGCGCGTAGCGGCCGGCCAGCTTCTCCTCGCCGTAGTCGCGGAAGATGCGGGCCAGGTCGCCCATCGCGTACTCGTTCACGATCGACTCCGCGGTGCGGGACTCGGTCGGGTCCATGCGCATGTCGAGCGGCACGTCGCGGGAGTAGCTGAAGCCGCGCTCGTCCTGGTCCAGCTGCATGGACGAGACGCCGAGGTCGAACAGCAGCCCGTCCGCCGCGGCGAAGCCGAGGTCGTCGAGCACCTGCGGGATCTCGTCGTAGACCGCGTGGGCGGGGCGGAACCGCTCGCCGAACGGCGCCAGCCGGGCGGTCGAGCGCCGCAGGGCGTCCGGGTCGCGGTCGACCCCGACCAGGGTCAGTCCCGGGAAGCGCGTCAGCAGGGCCTCCGCGTGCCCGCCCAGCCCCAGCGTGGCGTCGACGGCGACCGCGCCGTCCCGCTGCAGCGCGGGCTGCAGCAGCCGCAGCGTCTCCTCGAGCAGCACGGGGACGTGCCGCGGGTCGGCGCCGCGCGGCACCGCCGGGCCTCCGGTCCGTGCGGCCTGATACCCATCCGTGTCCTCACCTGGCACCGGGGAAGTGTGCCAGGGGCGGCTGACGGCGGACCTGGCGCCGGGGAAGTGGCGTCAGGGCCCCGCGGACGGCTGGGGGTCGGGCTGCAGGGGCTAGAGGACTCCGGGCACCACCTCGCCGTCGCCCTGGGCGAAGTCCTCCTCGATCTGCTGGAGGCTCGCCTGCCAGGTCGCCGCGTCCCAGATCTCGATGCGGTCGCCGACGCCCAGCACCGCGAGCTCGCGGTCGAGGCCGGCGTAGGCGCGCAGCACCGGCGGCACGGTGACGCGCCGCTGCTTGTCGGGCACCTCGTCGTGCGCGCCCGCCAGGAA
This sequence comes from Microbacteriaceae bacterium, assembly GCA_022701925.1. Classification (GTDB taxonomy): domain Bacteria; phylum Actinomycetota; class Actinomycetes; order Actinomycetales; family Microbacteriaceae; genus Amnibacterium. The sequence continues at coordinate 18,500 of JAKONM010000294.1, read as the reverse complement.
CACCCGCAGCGCGTTGCGGCCGTCGCGACCGGCGACCGGCGCCTGACGGATGCGCTCGTGCATCCGCTCGAACTCGTCGCGGGGGAAGAGGTAGAGGCACCGCTCCTGGCCGCGCGTCATGACCACGCCGTCGGCGAGGTCGTCCGCGAACCTGGCAGGAAGGATGATCCGCCCCTTCTCGTCGAGCCGGGGGGTGTGGGTACCGAGGAACACGGCCCCACCCCTCCATCGGTCGGCCCCGCGCCGACACGCCCCACTTTACTCCACTTCACTCCACCGGAGCGACCTCTTCCTCCCCCTGCTCCACCCCGCTCCCCGCGCGGCCAGGGAACGCAGAAGACCCCCTGGCCGCAGGGCCAGGGGGTCTTCCGAAGCAGCAGGTCAGCCGCGGCGGCGGCGCTCCCAGCGGTCGTTCATGCGGTCCATGAACCCGCCGCGGCGGGCGCGCGGGGCGGCTGCGGTGAAGGGGTCCGCAGCGGCACGACGCCGACCCGGACCGCCGATGGCCAGCAGGACGCCCGCGAACATGGCGGCGAAGGCCAGCACTCCCACGAACCAGTTCTGCAGCAGGACGCCGAGCACCAGGCCGGCGACGCCGGCGAGGGCGAGCAGCACGCCGCCGGCGACGGCGGTGTAGTTGACACGGCCGGGCACCCGCCCGACGGACGCGACGAAGTCGGCGTCGCCGTGGTAGAGGTTGCGCTCCATCTCGTCGAGAAGTCGCTGCTCCTGCTCGGAAAGTGGCATCCGGATCCTCATCTCCCGTGCCGGGCGCGACGACGCGAGGCGGCTGGTCGCGCAAGTGTATGCGAGGGCGCCGTGGCTAGGCTAGGCGGGTGACCACCGGTGGCCGACTCGTCGACCTGGTGCGCGACCGCATCGACGAGTTCCTCGACGCCCGATCACCGATTCTCGCGGCGGTGTCCGACGACGCCACCACGATGGGGAGGTTTTCGAGGGATCTTCTGAGAAACGGGAAGCGATACCGCGCCCGCTTCTGCTACTGGGGCTGGCAGTCCGTGCAGGGCGTCGGCATGCCCGCCGACTGGTTCGGCGACGAGGGCCGCCGCGACCTCCCCGCCGTGATCGGTGCGGCGTCGGCGCTCGAGCTGTTCCACGCGGCCGCGCTGGTGCACGACGACCTGATCGACGCGTCGGACACGCGCCGCGGGCAGCCGTCCGCGCACCGCCGCTTCGAGGCGGAGCACCGCGACCGCCGCTTCGTCGGCGACGCGGCCCGCTTCGGCACCTCGGCCGGCATCCTGCTGGGCGACCTGCTGCTGGTGTGGAGCGACGAGCTGTTCGCCGAGTCGCTCGGGCAGCTGTCCGACGCCGCCAACGCCCGCGCGGCCCGCATCGAGTTCAACCGCATGCGCACCGACGTGACCGCCGGGCAGTACCTGGACGTGGTCGCCGAGGCCGCCTGGCCGCACGTCGACCCGCGGGACGAGGTCGACGCCGCCCTGAACGTGATCACCTGGAAGTCCGCGAAGTACTCCATCGAGGCGCCCCTGGTGATCGGCGGCACCCTCGGCGGCGCCTCGCTGGCCCAGATGGCGGCCCTGCGCGAGTTCGGCCTGCCGCTCGGCATCGCCTTCCAGCTGCGGGACGACCTGCTGGGCGTCTTCGGCGACAGCGAGGTCACCGGCAAGCCCGCCGGCGACGACCTCATCGAGGGCAAGCGCACCGTGCTGATCGCCCTGGCCCGGCGCGAGCTGCCCCTCTCCGCCCGGCGCACCGTCGACGAGCTGCTCGGCGACCCCGAGCTCGACGGCGAGCAGGTCGAGGCGCTGCAGCGCACCATCCGGGAGTCGGGCGCGGTCGAGCAGACCGAGGCGATGATCACCGACCACGTCGACCGGGCGCTCGAAGCGCTGGACGGCGCCCCGCTCACGGCCGACGCCCGCGAGGCCCTGAGCCGGCTGGCGGAGTCCATCAGCGTCCGCTCCTCCTAGTCGGGGAGCGTGCGCGGCGGCATGAGCCGCCGGGGCGCTCCCGCGCCCGGACGCAGGACGGGCTGCGGGAACCCATCACCTGCTGCCGCTCTCAGCGCATTCGCGCTCGGGGCGCTCATGCGCGGTCGAGGCGCGGCGCCCTCGCTCCCCGACTAGAAGGCCAGGGCCTGCGCCACCCGGCGGACCTCGGCCTTGCGGCCGGCGAGCAGGGCGTCGATCGGCGCGACGCCGAGGCTGTCCTCCGGCTCGAGCAGCCAGCTGATCGCCTGCTCGTCGGTGAAGCCGCTGTCGCCGAGCAGCACCGCGGTGCCGCGCAGCTCGGGCAGGGGGCCCTCGTCGTTCAGGAACACCTCGGGCACGCGCAGCACGCCGTCGCGGCGGGAGGCCAGCAGGTGGCGGTCCTCGATCAGCCTGCGCACCCGCCCCGGGGTCGAGTCGAGGCGCTCCGCCACGTCGGGCACGGTCAGCCAGGTGCGGCTCTCGGCGTCGCTCACGGCTCCAGGATGCCAGCGATCGCCCGTGCCCCCAGTCCGGAGGGGTCTTCGGCGGCGCGCAGCCGTGCCGCAGGGCCGCGCTGACACACTGCGGGAACGCCCATCGGGGGACGGGCGTGAACGGGGACGAACGATGACTTCGACCATGTCGGAGCGGGAGCGGGCCGCGGGCGGGGGCTCGCGCCGGACGCTCAGGGCCGGCCTCGGCGCGGCCGGGCGCCTGATGGGCTCGCTGACCAGGACGACCGTGCACGCGCGGCCGGTGGACGACGCCGTCCGGCCGCCGGTCGAGGGCTGCGTGCGGGTGACGGTCGCCGAGGGCGAGACCGTGGCCGACGTCGCCGCGCGCCACGGCGCCTCCACCGCCGGCGTGCTGGCGCTCAACGGGCTCAGCTGGCGCACCCAGGTGCACGCCGGCCAGGTGCTGCTGGTCAAGCCGGCCGAACGCACCGCGTCCGGCCCGGCCGCGGACGAGCTGCACCGCCACCGCGTCGGCGAGGGCGAGACCGTCTCCGCCATCGCCGACCGCCACGGCGTCGCGACCGCGGCCGTGCTGCTCGCGAACGGCCTGTCCCGCGGCAGCGTGGTCCGCGCCGGCCAGCAGCTGGTCATCCCCGTGGTGAACCTGCGGCGCACCGGCTCCGGCGCCGTGCGCCTGACCGGCGACATGCGCGCCAACGCCCACCTGATCGTCGACGCCGGCCGCCTGCTGGGCGTGCCGGACGACGCCCTCGTCGTCGCGCTGGCCGCCGCCATGCAGGACTCGTCGCTGCACAACCTGGGCGGCGACCACGACGCGGTCGGGGTGTTCCAGCAGCGTCCCGGCGACGGCTGGGGCCACGAGTCGATGCTGAAGGACCCCTTCCGCGCCGCGCTCGCCTTCTTCGGCGACCCGATGCCGGGCGTCTGGGCGACCGGCCTGCTCGACGTCGAGGGCTGGCAGTTCATGGGCGTCGGCGAGGCCGCCGCGACCGTGCAGCGCTCCGCCCCCGCCGCCGCCTACGCGAAGTGGGAGCGCAGCGCCCGCGAGTGGCTCGTCGAGCTGGACCGGGAGTCCGGCCGCCGCTGACGCCCCCCGAACTCGGGGGCTCTCCCGCGCGGCCGGTCGCCGGGCCGCACGGGGGCGGCGTCCCTACACTCCAGGACCGTGACCGCACCTCCGCCCGACCCGATGGTGGGCCGGCTGCTGGACGGGCGGTACCAGATCCGCGCCCGCATCGCGCGGGGCGGCATGGCCACCGTCTACCTGGCGACGGACCTGCGCCTGGAGCGCCGCGTCGCGGTGAAGGTCATGCACGCGCACCTCGCGGACGACGCCGCGTTCCGCGAGCGGTTCATCCAGGAGGCGCTGTCGGCCGCGCGCCTCTCCGACTCCCACGTCGTGAGCGTGCTCGACCAGGGGCAGGACCTGGGCACCGCCTACCTGGTGATGGAGTACCTGCAGGGCATCACCCTGCGCGACCTGCTGGGCGAGTACGGCCGACTGACGCCCGACCAGGCCTTCGACATCCTCGAGGCGGTGCTGCAGGGCCTCTCCGCCGCGCACAAGGCCGGCATCATCCACCGCGACCTGAAGCCCGAGAACGTGCTGCTGGCCGACGACGGCCGCATCAAGCTGGGCGACTTCGGCCTGGCCCGTGCGGCGACGAGCAGCACGGCCAGCGGCCAGGCGCTGCTCGGCACCATCGCCTACCTCTCCCCCGAGCTCGTTACCCGCGGCATCGCGGACACCCGCAGCGACGTGTACGCGGTCGGGATCATGATGTACGAGATGCTCACCGGCGAGCAGCCCTTCAAGGGCGAGCAGCCCGTGCAGATCGCCTATCAGCACGCCAACGACTCGGTGCCGGCGCCGTCGCTGAAGAACCCCGGCGTGCCCGGGCCGCTGGACGACCTGACGCTGTGGGCGACCTCCCGCGACCCGGAGCACCGCCCGCGCGACGCGCGCGTGATGCTGGAGTACCTGTTCGAGGCGCAGGCCGAGCTGCGGGAGGGTCGGGGCGGCCGGGCCGCGACCGGCCCGGTGCCGCGGCCGACGCTGCCGACCGCGACCACCGGCGTGCTGCCGGGCGTGCGGCTCGAGCAGCAGCCGCGCCGGGGCGCGGCGACCGACACCATCGAGCGGCTGCGCGCCGCCAGCGCGAAGGCGCACCGGCGCGGGCTCTGGGCCTTCGCCGCCGTGCTGGTCGCGGGCGCCGTCGCCGCGGGCACCGGCTGGTGGTACGGCGGCGGGCCCGGCGCGCAGGTGACGATCGGCAGCCTGGCGGGCCTGACCTCGCAGCAGGCCTCCGACCGCCTGGCCGCGCAGGGGCTCTCGGTGGCCGCCGGGTCGCGCACCGCCTGGGACGAGGGCCACGCCGAGGGCACGGTCAGCAGGACCGATCCGGCCGCGGGCAGCAGCGTGGTGCCCGGCACCGCCGTGGTGCTCGTCGAGTCGAAGGGTCCGCAGCCCGCCGTCGTGCCCGTGGTCAAGGGGATGTCGCGGGCCGCGGCGCTGGCGGCGCTGACCGCCGCCCGGCTGACCGCGGGGAAGGACGTCGAGAAGGCGTCGAAGCGGAAGGCGGGCACCGTGCTGCGGCTGGCCGACGCGGACGGGGACACCGTCGCGGCCGGCGACCGCCTGCCTGCCCGCACGGCCGTGCGGCTGGTCCTGTCGTCGGGGCCCGCGCCGCTCGACACCGCCGCGGAGGGCGTCGCCGGCGCGGTGCAGGGCATCGCCGGCACGGTCGAGCAGGTGGCGGGCGCGGCCGGATCCGCCCTCGACGCCGCGGGTGACGCGCTCCCCCGCTGACCGACCCCGTCACCGGACCCGCCCGGACGACGGAGTCCGGCGTCCCGTCCCGCCCGGAGGGCCCGCGTCCTCCGTCGAAGCGCACCGGCTCCGTCGATCGGCGGGAGCCCCGCCGTTCCTGAGCCCGGTTCCTCGGCGGATCACCGGGTCAGCGGGCGGCCAGCTCCTCCGCGACCAGGAACGCCAGCTCGAGCGACTGCATGTGGTTCAGGCGCGGGTCGCACAGCGACTCGTACCGCGTCGCCAGGTCGGCCTCGTCGATGTGCTCCGAGCCGCCCAGGCACTCGGTGACGTCGTCGCCGGTCAGCTCCACGTTCATGCCGCCCGGGAAGGTGCCCGCCTCGCGGTGCGCCGCGAAGAAGCCCTGCACCTCGTCCACCACGTCGTCGAAGCGCCGCGTCTTGTAGCCGCTGGGGGTCGTGATGCCGTTGCCGTGCATCGGGTCGGTGATCCAGAGCGGGGTGCCCGCGAACGACTTCGCGGCCTCCAGCAGCGGCGGCAGCACGTCGCGGATGCGCCCGGCGCCCATGCGCGTGATCAGCGTGAGCCGGCCGGGCTCGCGATCGGGGTCCAGCAGGTCCACGAGCCGCTCCAGCTCGTCCGGCGTCATGGACGGGCCGACCTTCACGCCGATCGGGTTGCGGATGCGGCTGAAGAAGTCGACGTGCGCGCCGTCCAGCTGCCGCGTGCGCTCGCCGATCCACACGAAGTGGCCGGACGTGTCCACCGGGGTGCCGTTGCGCGAGTCGATGCGGGTCATGGCCCGCTCGTACTCCATCAGCAGGCCCTCGTGGGCGGTGTAGAACTCGACCCGCGTCAGCTCGTCGAAGTCGGCGCCCGCCGCCTCCATGAACTTCACGGCCCGGTCGATGTCGCGCGCCAGGCCCTCGTAGCGCTGGTTCGCCGGGTTCGCCGCGAACCCGCGGTTCCAGCTGTGCACCTCGCGCAGGTCGGCGAACCCGCCCTGGGTGAAGGCGCGGATCAGGTTCAGGGTCGACGCGGCCGTGTGGTAGCCGCGGACGAGCCGCTGCGGGTCGTGGGCCCGCGACTCGGGCGTGAAGTCGAAGCCGTTCACGATGTCGCCGCGGTAGGCGGGCAGCGTGACGCCGTCGCGGGTCTCGAGGTCGCTGGAGCGCGGCTTGGCGAACTGCCCCGCCATCCGGCCCATCTTCACCACGGGCACCGACGCCCCGTAGGTGAGCACGACGGCCATCTGCAGGATCGTCTTCACCCGGGCGCGGATGCGGTCGGCCGTCGCCGCGGCGAAGGTCTCGGCGCAGTCGCCGCCCTGCAGCACAAACGCGCGACCTTCCGCCGCCGAGGCGAGGCGCGTGCGCAGCTGATCGATCTCGCCCGCGAAGACCAGGGGCGGCATGCCGCGCAGCTCGTCCGCGGCGCGCTGCGCCTCGGCCGGGTCCTCCCACGTCGGCTGCTGCAGCACGGGCAGCGTGCGCCAGCGGTCGAGCCCCTGCAGCACCTCGGGGCTCGCGGGCACGACGGGATCCTCGAACGGCTTCGACATGCTTCCTCCGGGGCTCACGCGGCGGCGGCGGTGCGCCGCACGGAGCTCGCGTAGACGTCCACGTACTCCTGGCCCGACAGCCGGGCGATCTCGACCATGATCTCGTCGGTGATGGACCGCAGCACGAAGCGGTCACCCTCCAGCCCCTCGAAGCGGCTGAAGTCGAGCGGCTCGCCGATCACGATGCCGACCCGGCGCACCTTGGGGATCTTCGCCCCGATCGGCATCGACTTGTCGGTGTCGAACATGGCGACCGGCACCACGGGCACCTTCGCCTCGAGGATCATCCGGGCCACACCGGTGCGGCCGCGGTACAGCTTGCCGTTCGGGCTGCGGGTGCCCTCGGGGTAGATGCCGAGGATGCCCCCGTCGCGCAGCACCTCGGTGCCGGTGCCGAGCGACGCCTCGCTGGCCTTGCCGCCGGAGCGGTCGATGGGCAGCTGGCCGACTCCGTTCATGAACGACCGCAGCACGAACCCCTTCAGGCCCTTGCCGGTGAAGTAGTCGCTCTTCGCGAGGAACGTCACCTTGCGCTTCAGCGACAGCGGCAGGAACAGCGAGTCGAGCACCGAGATGTGGTTCGAGGCCAGGATCACCGGCCCGGTGACCGGCACGTTCTCCGTGCCCGACACCCACGGCCGGAACGTGGAGCGGATGTAGGGCGCCAGGAAGAAGTTCTTGATGAGGTAGTACAGCAAGGGGAGGCTCCTTCCGGCCGACCACCCACGGTATCGGGTCGCCGGGAGCCGGGCAGACGCGCCGGCCGGGGTCAGCCGGGCAGGTGGGTGCGCAGCGCGCCGTCCTCGTGCAGGCGCGCGAGGTCGGCGGCTCCCACCACGCCGGCCTCGTTGCCCAGCTCGGCGACCGCGAACTGCGGCTCGGGGTGGTAGCCGCGCGCCGGGAGGTGGTCCAGGAACGCCCGGCGCACCGGGTCGAGCAGCCGCTCCCCCGCGGCCGCGACCCCGCCGCCCAGCACGAACAGCTGCGGGTCGAACGACACCGCCAGGCTGGCGCAGGCCTGCCCGACCCACGAGCCCACCTGCTGCAGCGCGGCGACCGCGCCGGGGTCGCCCTCGCCGATCAGCCGGCCGATGTCCGCGCCGACCAGCTCGCCGCCGGCCGCCGCCCGTGCCGCCGCCAGCGGGCCGCCGACGCCGCCCGCGTCGGCGATCTCCGCGGCGGCGCGCTGCAGCGCCCGCCCGGAGGCGTACTGCTCCAGGCAGCCGCGGGCGCCGCACCCGCAGGCACGCCCGTCCGGCACCACCCGCAGGTGGCCCAGCTCGCCCGCGACGCCGAACCCGCCGCGCAGCAGCCGGTCCGAGACGATGACCGCGCCGCCGACCCCGGTGCCGAGCGTCAGCACGACCATGTCGGAGACCAGCCGCCCGGCGCCGAAGCGGAACTCGGCCCAGCCGGCCGCGTTCGCGTCGTTGTCGACGACCACGGCGACGCCCAGCCGCTGCTCCAGGCGCTGGCGCAGCGGCTCGTTGCGCCAGCTGATGTTCGGCGCGTAGTAGACGGTGCTCTGGGCGGCGTCGATGAAGCCGGCGGCCGCGACGCCGACGGGCAGCCGCTCGTCGCCCGACAGCCGCTGCACCATCGCGACGACCGCGTCCTCCAGGGCGGCCGGGTCGCCGGCGTCGGTGGGCACGCGGTCCTGGGCCAGCACCTGCCCGAGCTCGTCCACCACCCCGCCCGCGATCTTGGTCCCGCCGATGTCGATCCCGATGGTGCGCACGGCCGCCGAGCCTAGGCAACTGCGCTCCCCCGGTACCATCGGAACCCCCGCCAGCGCCGAAGGAGCCAGCCGTGCAGGAGTCCGAGTCCCGAGTGCTCGCGGAGCCCGAGCCGGCGTTCAACGTCGCCGACCTGCTGGCCCGCCGAGCCACGTCGACGCCCGACCTGGTGCTGTTCTCGGTGCCGGAGGGCGACGGGTGGCGCCCGGTCACGGCGCGCGCGTTCCGGGAGCGGGTGGTCGCGGTCGCGAAGGGCCTGATCGCCTCGGGGGTGCAGCCGGGCGACCGCATCGGCCTGCTGTCCTCCACGCGCTACGAGTGGACCCTCGTCGACTTCGCCGCCTGGTACGCGGGCGCCCTGGTCGTGCCGATCTACGAGACCAGCTCGCCCGAGCAGGTGCGCTGGATCCTGCAGGACTCCGGCGCCTCGGCGGTCGTCGTGGAGACCGCGGAGCACTTCACCCGCGTCGACGAGGTGCGCCCCGACCTCGACGACGTGCGCGAGGTGTGGCAGCTGCACCTGGGCGACCTGGACAAGCTGGCCGCGACCGGCGCCGGCGTCAGCGACGAGGAGGTGGAGCGACGGCGCCAGCTGGCCGTGTCCTCCGACACCGCCACCCTGATCTACACGGCCGGGACGACGGGGAAGCCGAAGGGCTGCGTGCTGACGCACGGCAACTTCGTGGAGCTGGCGCGGAACGCCTCGCTCGCGATCCCCGAGGTGGCGAACGACAAGGCGGCCACGCTGCTGTTCGTGACCCTGGCCCACGTGTTCGCGCGGTTCATCTCCGTGCTGGCGGTCCACGCCGGGGTGCGGGTGGGCCACCAGTCGGACACCGCGCAGCTCGTGCCCGCGCTCGGCTCCTTCCAGCCCACCTTCCTGCTGGCCGTGCCGCGCGTCTTCGAGAAGGTCTACAACTCCGCCGAGCAGAAGGCGGAGGCCGGCGGCAAGGGCGACGTGTTCCGCTGGGCCGCCGCGACCGGCATCGCCTGGTCGGAGGCGAAGGAGGCGGGGCGCGTGCCGCTGGCGCTGGCCGCGAAGTACCGCGTCGCCGACGCCCTGGTCTTCCGCCGGCTGCGGGCGACGCTCGGCGGCCGGTGCCGCTGGGCCGTGTCGGGCTCGGCGCCGCTCGGCAAGCGGCTGAACCACTTCTACCGCGCCGTCGGGATGACGATCCTGGAGGGCTACGGCCTGACGGAGACGACCGCCCCGATCAGCGTGAACCGCCCGTCGCAGCCGAAGATCGGCACCGTCGGCCCGCCGCTGCCCGGCACCGCGATCCGCATCGGCGAGGACGGCGAGGTGGAGGTGCGCGGCATCGGCGTGTTCGCGGGCTACCACCACGCCGATGCCGCGACGGCGGAGGCGTTCGACGGCGAGTGGTTCCGCACCGGCGACATCGGGGCGCTCGACGCCGACGGGCACCTGCTGATCACCGGCCGCAAGAAGGAGATCATCGTCACGGCCGGCGGCAAGAACGTGGCGCCCGCCGAGCTGGAGGACCCGATCCGGGCGAACCCCGTCGTCAGCCAGGTGGTCGTGGTCGGCGACCAGCGGCCCTTCATCGCGGCGCTCGTGACGCTGGACGGCGAGATGCTGCCGACCTGGCTGAAGAACAAGGGCCTCGACTCCTCGATGACGGTCGCGCAGGCCGCCGAGTCCCCCGAGGTGCGGGCCGAGGTGCAGCGCGCGGTCGACGAGGCGAACACCCGGGTGTCGCGCGCCGAGGGCGTGCGCGCCTTCCGCATCCTGACCGAGGACTTCACCGAGGCCAACGGGCAGCTGACGCCGAAGATGAGCATCAAGCGCCACGTGATCCTGGACCGCCGGTCCGGCGAGATCGACGCCCTCTACGCGGAGGCGAAGAAGGCGCACGAGTCCGCGGCCCGCTGAACGGCGGACGGTGCGGTCAGCGGAACCAGTCCGCGCGGCGGACCTGCGCCATCGCCTCCCGCCGCAGCTCCGGCGTCAGCCGGCTGAGGTACACGCGGCCGTCCAGGTGGTCCTGCTCGTGCTGCAGCGCCTCCGCCAGCACGCCCTCGCCGACCACCTCGACGCTCGATCCGTCCAGCTGCCGGCCCGTGCTGCGCGCCCACGGGGACCGCACGGTCGGGTGGACCAGGCCCGGCACCGACAGGCAGCCCTCGTCGAACGCGACCGGCTCGCCGCGGACCTCCTCCAGCACGGGGTCCAGCAGGTAGCCGATGCGGCCGTCCACGTTGTAGGCGAACGCGCGCCGGGCGACGCCGATCTGGTTCGCGGCGACCCCGGCCCGACCCGGCACCCGCACGGTGTCGAGCAGGTCGGCGACCAGCGCCTCCACCGCCGCGTCGACCGCCCCGACCGGGTCGGCGACCGTGCGAAGCACCGGGTCGCCGAACAGCCGGATGGGCCGGACCGCCACTAGACGTCGCGGCGGGTGGGCAGGCCGTCGGCGACCAGGGCGGCCAGGGTGCGAGCCGCGTCCTTCGTCGTCTGCTTCAGGTCCTTGTAGCTGACGACGGAGCCGGCGGCCAGCTGCGGGTCGTACGGGATCCGCACGATGTCGCGGACGCGGCTCGCGAAGTGCGACTCGATCTCGTCGAGCTTCACGAGGCTCGTGCCGTGGGTCGCGGTGTTGATCGCGACGACCGCGTTCTTCACCAGGTCGCCGTAGCCGTTCGCCTCCAGCCAGGTCAGCGTCTCGGAGGCGAGCCTGGCCTCGTCGACGCTGCCGCCGCTGACGATCACGACGCTGTCGGCCCGCTGCAGGGTCGCCCGCATCACCGAGTGGACGATGCCGGTGCCGCAGTCGGTCAGGGCGATCGAGTAGAAGCGCGCGGACAGGTCGGCGACCACGTTGTAGTCGTTCTCGTCGAACGCCTCCGACAGCAGCGGGTCGGTGTCGGACGCCAGGATGTCGAGCCGCGTCTCGTCGCGCGAGACCAGCGTGGAGAAGTCGGTGAACCCGCCGATGGCGTTCGCCCGCACGACCACGTCGCGCACGGTCGCCCGGGTCTGCTTGGTGACCCGCTCGGACAGCGTGCCGCGGTCCGGGTTCGCGTCGATGGCGATGATGCGGTCCTCGCGCAGCGTCGCCAGGGTCATGCCCAGCAGGGTGGTGACGGTGGTCTTGCCGACGCCGCCCTTGCGGGTCAGCACCGGGACGAACCGCGTGCCGCCCTCGAAGGGCTTGACGATGCGCGCGACCTCGTCCTTGCGGGCGCGCTCGGCGGGCGAGTCGCCCAGGTTCAGGCGGCGCAGCGTGGCCGCGTAGACGAACTTGTTCCAGGCGCCGGTCGGCTTGGCGCGCACGCGGCCGCCGTTGTCGATCAGGCGGTCGGCGGTCAGCATCGCGGCGGACTCCGGCTCGCCCGAGGGCGCGCCGGCTCGCCGCTCACGACGGCTGGCGGTGCCGGCGCCGTCGAGGCGCGGGAACTCGCCGGTCAGGCCGGTGCGGGAGCCGACGCGCGGCACCTCCCCGGTGGAGCCCGGGCGGTGCCCGCCGAGCGGACCGAGCGGGGCCGGCGGCGCGACGGGGCCGCCGAGCAGCGCGTCGTAGGCGCTGCCCGTGCGCCGCGGCGCGGGCATGCCGCTGCGGGCCGCGGAGCCGGTGGCGTGCGGGAGGGGGCCGGTGCCGTAGGGCAGCGTGCCCGCGGGCGGGGCAGTCGTGCTGCGCTCCCCCGTGTCGGCGCCGCTGATGGCGATGCTGGAGGTGGCGGCGCCCAGCGAGCCGGGGTCCACGGCCTCGTCGTCGATCGCGACCGCGGTCTCGGAGGCGGGGGGCGGTGTGCGGGGCAGCGGCGGCAGGTCCACCTCGATGGACGGGTGCGGCATCAGGCGGCCGATGGCGCTGAGGTCGACGCCGGCGGCGCGGGTCACCAGGGCGATCCCGACGGGGCCGTCGCCGAGGTCCGTCGGCTCGCCCGCCTCGCGCAGGCGGGTGCCGGTGAGCAGGCCGCCGGAGGCGTCCGGCTTCGTGCGCTTGTCAGTCACGGCGTCAGCTTCCTCTGCCCGGTGGACGATGCCTCGACCCTAACTTGAGGGTTGGGCTGTCCCCCGGAAGCGGCGCGGCGTGCCGGACGCGTCGCGCGGCGCGCCTACTCGACGACGAGCAGCAGGTCCTGCGCCTCCACCTGGGCGGTGCCGGTGATCGCCAGCCGCACCACGCGGCCGGCGACCGGGGTGGTGATGGAGGCCTCCATCTTCATCGCCTCGATCGTCGCGACGGTCTCGCCGGCGGCCAGCGTCGCGCCCTCCGGCACCTTCACCGTGACCACGCCCGCGAACGGCGCGGCGACATGGCCGGCGCGGGCGGGATCGGCCTTCTCCGCGGAGTTCGCGACGACGTCGATGCCGCGGTCGCGCACGTAGACCGGGCGCAGCTGGCCGTTCAGCGTCGTCATGACGGTGCGCACGCCCTTCTCGTCGGGCTCGCCGATCGCCTCCAGCCCGATGAACAGCTCGACGCCGCGGCCGATGCGCACGACGTGCTCCACGCCCGGCCGCAGGCCGTACAGGTAGTCGGCCGTGTCGAGCACCGAGAGGTCGCCGAACTGCTCCTGCTGCTCGGCGTGGTGCTTCGTCGGGCCGGGGAAGAGCAGCCGGTTCAGCGCAGACCGCCGCACGGGTCCGGCGTCGTCCAGCGCCGCCTCGTCCTGCGGGTCCAGCTCGCCGACGCCCACCCGCACCGAGCGGCCGGCCAGCACCTTGCTGCGGAACGGCTCCGGCCAGCCGCCCGGCAGGTCGCCCAGCTCGCCGGCCATGAAGCCGACGACGGAGTCGGGGATGTCGTACCGCTCGGGGTGCTGCTCGAAGTCGTGCGGGTCCGCGTCCGTCGCCGCCAGCTGCAGCGCCAGGTCGCCCACGACCTTCGACGACGGCGTGACCTTGGGGATGCGGCCCAGGATCGCGTTCGAGGCCGCGTACAGCTCCTCGATCGTCTCGAACCGGTCGGCCAGGCCGAGGGCGATCGCCTGCTGCCGCAGGTTCGACAGCTGGCCGCCCGGGATCTCGTGCCGGTAGACGCGGCCGGTGGGGCCGGGCAGCCCCGACTCGAACGGCCGGTACAGCGCCCGCACCGCCTCCCAGTAGGGCTCGAGGTCGGTGACCGCCGACAGCGGGATGCCGGTGTCGCGCTCGGTGTGCGCCAGGGCCGCGACCAGGGCGGAGAAGGAGGGCTGGCTGGTCGTGCCCGCCATCGGGGCGCTGGCGACGTCGACCGCGTCGGCGCCGGCGTCGCTGGCCGCCAGCAGCGTGGCCAGCTGCCCGCCGGCCGTGTCGTGGGTGTGCACGTGCACGGGCAGGTCGAACTCGCGGCGGAACGCCTCGACGAGTCGCGCGGCCGCGCGCGGACGCAGCAGCCCGGCCATGTCCTTGATCGCCAGCACGTGCGCGCCGGCGGCGACCATCCGCTCGGCCAGCCGCACGTAGTAGTCCAGCGTGTACAGCGTCTCGGCCGGGTCGAGCAGGTCGCCCGTGTAGCAGACCGCGGTCTCGGCGACGGCGGTGCCGGTGGCCAGCACGGCGTCGACCGCCGGGCGGATCTGCTCCACGTCGTTCAGCGCGTCGAAGATGCGGAACACGTCGACGCCGGTGGCCGCCGCCTCCGCGACGAAGGCGTCGGTGACCCTCGTCGGGTACGGCGTGTAGCCGACGGTGTTCCGGCCGCGCAGCAGCATCTGGATCGCCGTGCCGGGCAGCGCGGTGCGCAGGCGGGCCAGCCGGTCCCACGGGTCCTCGCCCAGGAAGCGCAGCGCGACGTCGTAGGTGGCGCCGCCCCAGGCCTCCACGCTCAGCAGCTGCGGCGTCAGGCGGGTCACGTGCGGGCCGACCGCGACCAGGTCGCGGGTGCGCACCCGCGTCGCCAGCAGCGACTGGTGCGCGTCGCGGAAGGTCGTCTCGGTGACCGCAAGGGCGGTCTGCTCCCGCAGCGCCCGCGCCCAGCCCGCCGGCCCCAGGCGGTCGAGCCGCTGCTTCGACCCCTCCGGCGCCGGCGTCGACAGGTCGACGGCGGGCAGCTTGTCCTCGGGGCGCGGCCCGCGGGGCATCGCCCCGTGCGGCTGGTTGACCGTGACGTCCGCCAGGTGGTTCAGCATCTTCGTCGCGCGGTCGCGGCTGGCGTGCCGCGTCAGCAGCTGCGGCCGCTCCTCGATGAACCCGGTCGACAGGTCCCCCGCGGCGAAGGCGGGGTCGTCCAGCACCGCCTGCAGGAACGGGATGTTCGTGGAGACGCCGCGGATGCGGAACTCGGCCAGCGCCCGCTTCTCCCGCGCGACGGCGGCCGCGAAGTCGCGTCCGCGGCAGGTGAGCTTCGCCAGCATCGAGTCGAAGTGGGGGCTGATCTGCGCGCCCGGGTTGATCGTCCCGCCGTCGAGGCGCACCCCGGCGCCGCCGGGCGAGCGGTAGGTCGTGATGCGGCCCGTGTCGGGCCGGAAGTCCTGGCCCGGGTCCTCGGTGGTGATGCGGCACTGCAGGGCCGCGCCCCGGATCCGCAGCTCCTCCTGCACCAGCCCCAGGTCCGCCATGGACTCGCCCGCCGCGATGCGCATCTGCGAGGCGACCAGGTCGACGTCGGTGATCTCCTCCGTCACCGTGTGCTCCACCTGGATGCGGGGGTTCATCTCGATGAAGACGTGCTGGCCCGCGCGCTCCCCCGCGGTGTCGAGCAGGAACTCGACGGTGCCGGCGTTCACGTAGTCGATCGACCGGGCGAAGGCCACCGCGTCCCGGTACAGGGCCTGCCGCACGTCCTCGGCCAGGTTCGGCGCGGGCGCGATCTCGACCACCTTCTGGTGACGCCGCTGCACGGAGCAGTCGCGCTCGAACAGGTGCAGCGTCGTGCCCCGGCCGTCGGCCAGGATCTGCACCTCGATGTGGCGGGGCCGCAGCACCGCCTGCTCCAGGAACATCGTCGGGTCGCCGAAGGCGCTGTCCGCCTCCCGCATCGCCGCCTCGAGCGCGGGACGCAGCTGCTCGCGCGACTCCACGCGCCGCATGCCGCGGCCGCCGCCGCCGGCGACCGCCTTCGCGAAGATCGGGAAGCCGATGCCGTCGGCCGCCGCCAGCAGCTCGTCCACGTCGCGGCTGGGCGGGGAGGAGGCCAGCACGGGCACGCCGGCGGCGATCGCCTGCTCCTTGGCGGTCACCTTGTTGCCCGCGCTGCGCAGCACGCGCGCCGGCGGGCCGATGAAGGTGATGCCGGCGGCCTCGCACGCTTCGGCCAGCCCGGGGTTCTCCGACAGGAAGCCGTAGCCCGGGTACACGGCGTCGGCGCCGGCCAGCTCCGCCACCCGGATGATCTCGTCGACGTCCAGGTACGCGCGCACCGGATGGCCCGGCTCGCCGATCTGGTAGGACTCGTCCGCCTTCTGCCGGTGCAGCGAGTCGCGGTCCTCGTAGGGGAACACGGCGACGGTGCGGGCGCCCAGCTCGTAGGCGGCTCGGAAGGCGCGGATCGCGATCTCTCCGCGGTTGGCGACCAGGATCTTCTCGAACACCGCGCGTCTCCCCGGCTCGGACCGGGCGCGGCGACTCCCGGGCCCGCGGACAACCGCCGCTAACCTACTGGGCGTGCACGTCCTGAGCGTCAGCTCCCTCAAGGGAGGGGTGGGCAAGACCACCGTGACGCTCGGGCTCGCCTCCGCCGCCTTCGCGCGCGGCGTGTCGACCCTGGTCGTGGACCTGGATCCGCAGGCCGACGTCTCCACCGGCATGGACGTGCCGGTCGCCGCGGTGAACGTGGCCGACGTGCTGGCCAACCCCAAGGAGAAGACGGTCCGGGCGGCGATCACGCCCTCCGGCTGGACCCGCGGGCGCGGCGGCGTGGTCGACGTGATGGTCGGCTCGCCCGCGGCGATCAACTTCGACGGGCCGCACCCGTCGGTGCGCGACATCTGGAAGCTCGAGGAGGCGCTGGCGCACGTCGAGGCGGAGTACGAGCTGGTGCTCGTGGACTGCGCCCCGTCGCTGAACGCGCTGACCCGCACGGCCTGGGCCGCCTCCGACCGGGTCTCGGTGGTCACCGAGCCCGGCCTCTTCTCGGTCGCGGCCGCCGACCGGGCGCTGCGAGCGATCGAGGAGATCCGCCGGGGCCTCTCCCCCCGCCTGCAGCCGCTCGGCATCATCGTGAACCGGGCGCGGATGCAGAGCCTGGAGCACCAGTTCCGCATCAAGGAGCTGCGCGACATGTTCGGCCCGCTGGTCCTGACGCCCCACCTGCCCGAGCGCACGTCGCTGCAGCAGGCGCAGGGGGCCGCGAAGCCGCTGCACGTGTGGCCCGGCGAGAGCGCGCAGGAGCTGGCGCGCATGTTCGACCAGCTGCTGGAGCGCGTGCTGCGCACCGGCCGCGTGGGCGAGTTCGCGACCGGCGAGATCGCCACCCAGCTGCCCGCCGGCCGCCAGGCCTGACCGGCGCCCCGCACCGGAGGCCGGGCTCGGCCGATCCCGGCCCGTCCGCCGTGCGAGGGCGGCAGCAGGGCGGTCGACGTCCAGCAGGACGGAACAGCCGGTTCCATCCTGCTGACGGCGTCCTGTCCTGCTGACGGACTCGGACCGTCCTGCCGTCGTGGTCCCCGACGCGCACGACAGCCTGCCCACGGCGAGCACGACGCCAGGCAGGAGGCGCTGCAGCAGGAAGAAGACGCCTCGACGTCCCTGCTGCAGCGCGCGGTTCCTGCCGACGGACTCATGACGCCGGCTGCCGCGCCGGCGCTCGTGGACTCGACCGGGAGCGCTTCAGCAGGACAGGAGGCGCCGACTGGTCCTGCTGTCGGCGCCCTGTTCCTGCTGAAGTGCTCGGCCGGTCCTGCTGGAGGACGCCGTACTCGGGCGGAGGTGCGGTCAGCCGGCCTGGCGGGCGGCGCGCCGCGCGGCCAGCTCGTCGGCCGGGTCGCCCGCGTCGCCCTCGGACTCGACGTGGTCGGCCTCGAGCTCCACGAGGTTCGACTCGACCTCGCGCAGCACCTTGCCCACCGCGATGCCGAACACGCCCTGGCCGCGGCCGAGCAGGTCGATGATCTCCTCCTGCGTCGTGCAGAGGTAGACGCTGGCGCCGTCCGACATCAGCGTGATGCGGGCGAGGTCCGTGATGCCGGAGTCGCGCAGCTGCTCGATCGCGGTGCGGATCTGCTGCAGCGAGATGCCGGTGTCGAGCAGTCCCTTGACGAGCTTGAGCACCAGGATGTCGCGGAACCCGTACAGCCGCTGCGAGCCGCTGCCGGCCGCACCGCGGATCGTGGGCTCGACGAGACCCGTGCGGGCCCAGTAGTCGAGCTGCCGATACGTGATGCCCGCGACGCGCGCGGCGACCACACCTCGGTATCCTGCGGAGTCGTCCAGCTCCGGCATGCCGTCCGTAAACAGCAGGCCGAGGTTGTACCGCTCCTCGCTCCGATTCACCTCAGTCAATTCTGGACTGCCTTCCACCCCCCACGCTCGCCCACCAACGGTGGGTTCGCGCTCTGGGGGTCACGGTACTGACCACGAAGGTCTCGGGCAACGACATCCGCCTGAAGGGTTTCCGGCGTGTCGCGGGCGGGCGCGCGGCCCGTGCTCAGGAGGACTGCCGCTCGAGAGCGCGCTTCACCAGCGCCGCCCTCACGGTCTCGAGGCGGCCGGCGAGCTCGGCGGCCCGCTCGTCCGCGTGCTGGCGGCTGGCGGAGTCGGGTCGGCGGCGCATGGGCAGCAGCACGTTCGCCACCAGCTCCAGCTCGCGCTCGACGGCGATGCGCATGGCCCGAAGGTGGCGCGGCTCGATGCCCGCGCGGCGCAGGTCGACCTGCGCGCGCAGCACGGTGACGTCCTGCTCGCCGTACACGTCCGCCGCGGGCAGCAGCCCGTTCACGACGGCCTCGCCCAGCAGCTCGACGCCGGCGCCGGTCTCCGCGAGCAGCTCGTCGCGGGTCCAGCGGCGGGCCTGCTCCAGGATCGTGATGGCGCCGGTGGCGGTGCCGGGCCAGATGGGATCCAGGCCCGCGTCGAGGTCGGCCAGGTACTGGCGGATGACCTTCAGCGGCAGGTAG
>JAKONM010000290.1 GCA_022701925.1 Microbacteriaceae bacterium | reverse complement strand
CGCCGATGGCGCCGGTGGAGAAGATCACCGCGTGGTAGTGCCGCTGCAGGTCCGCCAGCGTGATGTCCGTGCCGAAGTCCACGTTGCCGAACAGCCGGACCGTGCCGCCGTCGAGCACGTCGCGCAGCGCGTTGACGATGCCCTTGATCCGCGGGTGGTCGGGGGCGACGCCGTAGCGGACCAGGCCGTAGGGCGCGGGCAGGCGCTCGAACAGGTCGACGGAGACGTCGAGGTCGCGGGCGGTCTTCTTCGCGATGTCCGCGGCGTAGATCCCGGCGGGGCCGGCGCCGACGATCGCGAGGCGCAGCGTGGTCATGAACGAGGTCCTTCCGTCGCGGGCGCGGCCGCATGCCGCGCCCGGCATGTCACTTGGAGCGGTCGACCAGCAGGTCGGCGAAGCGCACCAGCGCCCGCTTCACCGTGCCGTCGGGCAGGGGGGCCAGCGCGGCCACCGCCTCCTCCGCCCAGCGCCGCGCCTCCGCGGCCGTCTCCGCGGTCACCGCGTGCTCGCGCAGCTCGGCGACGGCGGCGTCCAGCGTGCCGTCGTCGGCGTCCTCGAGCCGGTCCAGGCGCTCGAGCAGCGCGGCGTCGGCGGGGTCGTCCTGCGCGCGGCTGCGCAGGAGCAGCAGCGGCAGCGTGGGGACGCCGGCCTTCAGGTCGGTGCCGGCGTGCTTGCCGGTGTCCGCCTGCTCCGGCGCCAGGTCGATGACGTCGTCGATCAGCTGGAACGCGACCCCGATGCGCAGGCCGAACTCCTCCAGCGGCTCGAGGTACTGCTGCGGCGCGTGCGCGAACGACGCGCCCCATCGGGCGGCTGCGCTGAGCAGCGCGCCCGTCTTGTCCCGCAGCACGCGCAGGTAGTGGTCGACCGGGTCCTCGCCGGGCTGCGGGCCCACGGTCTCGTGCAGCTGGCCCAGCACCAGGCGCTCGAAGACCTCGGCCTGGCGCACCATGTCGGCGCCCTGGATGCCCGCGATCAGCTTGCTCGCGCGGGCGAACAGCAGGTCGCCGGTCAGGATGGCGACCGAGTTGCCCCAGACCTCCTGCGCGGCCGGCACGCCCCGTCGCTCCCCCGCCTCGTCCATGACGTCGTCGTGGTACAGCGAGCCGACGTGCAGGATCTCGACCGCCTGCGCGGCGGTGACGACGGCGTCGGTCACCCCGTCGCCCAGCTGCGCGGTGAGCAGGGTGAGCAGGGGCCGGATGCGCTTGCCGCCCGCGGAGAGCAGGTAGCGCGAGCGCACGTCGGCCACCGGGTCGGCGAACGAGACCTGGTGCAGGATCCCCGCCTCGACCCGCTCGAGTCCCGCGTCGATCGCGTCGACCGTGCGGCGGTCGTCCCGCGAGGCGAAGATGCGCTCGGTGAGCCGCAGCTGGGCCTTCAGCGACGACGTGCGCCCCACGGCGGTCACTCGTTGACCCAGACGCCGGCGGCGGGCTTGACGCCGCGGTGCAGGGCCACGATGCCGCCGGTCAGGTTGCGGTAGCGCACCTGCCGGAACCCCGCGTCGCGCATCCAGGCGGCCAGCGTGGTCTGGTCGGCCCACGCCTTGATCGAGTCGCCCAGGTAGCCGTAGGCGGGTGCGTTCGAGGACGCCAGTCGGGAGACCGTCGGCATCACGCGGTCCAGGTAGGCGAAGTAGGCCGCCCGGAACGGGGCCAGCACGGGCCGCGAGAACTCGCAGATCACGATGCGGGCACCGGGCTTCGCCACGCGGAACATCTCCGCGAGCCCGCGGTGCGGGTCCGCCACGTTGCGCAGGCCGAACGAGATGGTGACGGCGTCGAACTCGTCGTCCGCGAACGGCAGGGCCTGCGCGTCGGCGAAGACGAACTCGATGCGCTGGTCGTCCGCGTGCCGGGCGCGGCCGACCGCCAGCATGCCCTTCGAGAAGTCGGCGGCGACGACGCGGGCGCCCGACTTCGCGAGCGCGTCGCTGGAGGTGCCCGTGCCGGCCGCCAGGTCGAGGATGCGCTCGCCGGCGCGCGGCTTGACGGCGTTCACGGTGGCCGCCCGCCACAGCTGCGCGTTGCCCCCGGAGAGCACCGTGTTCATCAGGTCGTAGCGCCGCGACGCCGAGTCGAACATGGCGGCGACGTCGGCGGGCGTCTTCGAGAGGTCGGCCGCGGACACGATGGCCGATGGTAGTCGAGCCGCCGCGCGTACGCTGTGCCCGTGACGGTCGACGGCGGTGGCGCATTCCCCGTCACGACCAGGAGGATCGCCGACGTCGACGCGGAACGCTCAGCCGCCCGCGCGGAACTGGGGGCGCCGACCGCCGTCTGGCGCCGGGGCGGCGACGTGCTGGAGGGCTGGGGCACCGCGGCACGGCTGGTCCTGGCCGGTGAGGACCGGCCCGCCCGGGCGGCCCGGGAGTGGCGCGCGCTGGTCGGGCGCTGCGCCGTGGACGACGCGGTCCGGGTGCCGGGCACCGGTCCCGTGGCCTTCGGCGCCTTCGCCTTCGCGGACTCCTCCGCCGCCCGGAGCGTGCTGGTGGTGCCCCGGCGCGTGGTCGGCGTGCGCGACGGCACGGCGTTCCGCACGGACGTGCCCCGCCTCGGCCGGGTCGACCCGGGAGTGGCGCCCGACGGCGGGCCGGTCGCGCAGCAGTCCGAGGAGGGCTACCGCGACGCGGTGGCCCGTGCCGTGCAGCACATCCGGGACGGCGACCTGCAGAAGGTGGTGCTGGCGCGCGACGTGCCGGTGCAGGGGGCGGGCGACGCGGAGGCCGCGCTGGAGCGCCTCGCGGGGCGCTACCGCGACGCCTGGGTGTTCTCCGTCGACGGCTTCTTCGGCGCCAGCCCCGAGACGCTGGTCACCGTCGACCGCGGCGCCTTCAGCTCGCGGGTGCTGGCGGGGACCGCCGCCCGCCAGCCGGGCGAGGAGCAGGACACCGCCTCGCGAGACGCCCTGCTGAGCAGCGCGAAGAACCGGTTCGAGCACGCCCTGGCCGTGGACAGCCTGCTGCTGACGCTCGGCGGCGCGGTCGAGGACCTGCAGCTGGGCCGCCCCTTCGCACTGGGGCTGCCGAACGTGTGGCACCTGGCGACCGACGCGACGGCACGGGTGCGGGCCGGCACCGGCTCGCTGGACCTCGTCGCCGCCCTGCACCCCACCGCCGCGGTCGCGGGAGCGCCGCGGGAGGCCGCGCTGCGGCTGATCGCGGCGCTGGAGCCGTTCGACCGCCGCCGCTACGCGGGCCCGGTGGGCTGGATCGACGCGGCCGGCGACGGGCAGTGGGCGATCGGCCTGCGCTCGGCGGAGGTCGAGGCCGACGGCCGCGTCCGCGCCTACGCGGGGGCGGGGATCGTCGCCGACTCCGATCCGCAGCAGGAGCTGCTGGAGACGGAGTGGAAGCTGTCGCCGATCCGCGACGCCCTGGTCGGGGTCCCGGCCGCCTCCTGATCCGCGGACCGCGGACCTCAGCCCAGCGGGACCTCGAGCAGGCTCTGGCCGGGGTCGGGCGCGGTCAGCGCGCGGTCCAGGTCGCCGCGGGAGGCGATGCGGCGGTGCGTCCAGCCGTACGCGGCGGCCAGCGCTGCGAGGTCGACCGGCCTCGGCGTCCTCAGCACGCGCTCGAAGTCGGCGGCGGCCGCGGTGCCCGCCACCTCCAGCGAGTCGAAGATGGAGCCGCCGCCGTCGTCCCCCACGACCACCTGCAGCCTCGGCCACCGCTCCCCCGGCGTGCGCAGCAGCGCGCCGGCGTCGTGCAGCAGGGTCAGGTCGCCCAGCAGCACGCGCACGGTGCCGGCGCGGTCCTCCGGCATCCCGAGCCCGGCCCCGGTGGCGGTGGCGACGGTGCCGTCGATGCCGGCCAGCCCCCGGTTCGCGATCACGCGGATGCGCTTGCCGGGCACGGCCGCGTCGGCCTCCCGGATCAGGCGGCTGGCCCCGAGCACGAGCCGGTCGTGCGGCCAGGTGGCCCGCCACACCGCGTCCACGAGCGCGCGCCGGGTGATCGGCGCCCGCAGGGCCGACAGCTCGGCCTTCGCGTGCTCGCGCCGCTCGCGCGCGCCCGGCTCGTCGGGGCGGCCGCCGTAGGGCAGGTCGTCCGTGGCGTCCAGCAGCGCGCGGGAGGCGTGCACCCACGACCCGGTCCACGACCGGTCCGGGTCGGCGCCCAGGGCGACGACGTCGCCGACGCGGCTCGCCCTTCCGCCCGTCGGGTCGAACCACTCCCCGCCGGGCGGGCCGACGAGCACCGTCTCGACGTCCTCGCGCAGCAGCAGGCGCGGCACCTGGCGCGACAGCGTGGGGTGCCCGAACACGACCGCGCGCTCGACCCGGCCGCCGAAGCCCGGGTCGTCGAGCAGCGCCCGGTACGCCCCGACCAGGTTCGGGCCGAACCGCGCACCGCTCGACACCTCCGCCAGCAGCGGAGCGTGCAGCGCGCGGGCGAAGGCCTCCGCCCGCTCCCCCGCCCGGTCTCCGGCGATCACGACGGTGCGCGGTCCCGGCTCGACCGGCCGGGCCGCGGGGGCGCTGCGGGCAGGGTCGTCCGGCCCGCCGACCGCGGTCAGCTCGGCGGGCGCGCCCGACAGCGGCTCGCGGTAGGCCAGGTTCACCTGCACCGGCTGCCGCGAGGCCGACGCCGTGCGCCACGCGCGCTCGGCGGCGCGCTCGGCGACCGCGAGGTCCTCGGAGGACCCGGGCGCGGGCACGTCGACGACCTCCTGCACCGCGGCCGCGAACAGGCCGGGCTGCACCGTGGCCTGGTTGGCGCCGACGCCCCGCAGCTCGACCGGCCGGTCCGCGGTGAGCAGCAGCAGCGGCACGCCGGCGTGGTGCGCCTCGAGCACCGCGGGGTGCAGCTCCGCCACGGCGGTGCCGGAGGTGACGACGACGGCCACGGGCGCGCCGGTCTCGATGGCCAGCCCCAGCGCGGTGAAGCCCCCGACCCGCTCGTCGATCCGCACGTGCACGCGCAGCGCGCCGGCCCGCTCCAGCGCGACCGCTGCCAGGGCCAACGCCTGGGACCTCGATCCGGGCGACACCACGACGTGCCGCAGCCCGAGCCCCGCCAGCCGGCCCAGCAGGCGGCCGGCGGCCTCGGAGGCGGGGGACGCCGCCTCAGGCACGTCCCGCCCGGGGCCCGCCGTCGCCCTGGTCCGACTCGCGCTCGAGCCGGGCGAGGTCCTCCTCCATGCGCCGGATCCGCTCGTCACCGGTCATCGCCCGGTACGTCCTCGGCGCCTGCACGGGCGGTGCGGCGGGCCGCAGCCGGGGCAGCGGGGAGCCGCCCGTGCGGCCGACCGCCAACCACAGGACGCTGCCGAGCAGCGGCAGCAGCACGATCAGGACCAACCAACCCCACTTGGGGATGCCGCGCACCTGGGACTCCGGCGTCAGGGCGCAGCTGACGACGCTGAAGATCCACACGATCAGGACGACGACCCCGAGCACCATCTCCACGCGCGCCACGGCACGACAGTAGGCCCATCGGCGGCCGCGCCGCAGGCTCGATCAGCGCCGGCGGACGTCCCCGTCGTCGTCCGAGTCCGCCTCGCTGTCCAGCGCCGCCAGCTCCTGCTCCAGGCGCCGCCACTCCTCGTCGTCACCGGGGCGCGGCGCGACGGTGACGGGGCCTCCGCCGCGGCTCCGCAGGAAGTCGGGGTCGTCGTCGGGGCCGATGGGCCCGGGCGACTGACGGGTCCGCTCGGCGCGGCCGTTGCCGACCAGGAACCACAGCGCCCCTCCGAGCACGGGCAGCACCAGAATCATCACGATCCACGCCCAGCGGGGCAGCCCCCGCACCCGCGCCCGCTCGGTGAGCGCGCAGTCGACGATCGCGTACACCGCGAACGCCAGGGCCGCCAGGCCCCCAACGATCAGCACCCTCGCCATGGGCGCAACTGTACGTCCGGCCGGGGAGGCCGCAGCGCCCGGCGACCGCCCGCAGCATAGGAATCCGCTGAGCGCCCGGCGCGGCCCGCGCAGTGCCTACACTGCCGTTCCGTGGCCGACGAGCGATCCCCCGTGAAGGTGCTGGTCGCGTACAGCGTGTTCCGCCTGCTGCTCTTCGCGGTGCCGTTCCTGGTGATCCTGGCGCTCAGCGACAACCCGACCCTGTCGGCCGTGCTGGCGGCCGTGATCGGGCTGGCCCTGTCGGTGATCCTGCTCGACTTCCAGCGGAACTCCCTGGCGCGGCTGCTGAACGACCGCGTGGAGCGCCGCCGGCCCTCCACGGACGAGGCCGTGGAGGACGGGGCGCTGGAGGATCAGACCGACAGCGCCGCGGCCAGGCCCAAGCCGTAGAGCAGCGCCGTCAGCCCGGTGAGGCTGAGCGCGATGATCAGCTCGCGGGCCGTCTTCGCGGTGGCGGTGATCACGATCGCCGGGATCGCGACCAGCAGCACGAGCAGCGCCAGCGCCGCCTCGGGGTAGACGATCGCCAGCAGGCCGACGACGACGAACGGCACGAGCATCAGCACCGCGTAGAGGATGCGGCTGCCCCGTGAGCCGATCCGCACGCTGAGGGTGCGCTTGCCGGCGGCGCGGTCCTGGTCGATGTCGCGCAGGTTGTTCACGACGAGCACCGCCGAGGCGATGCAGCCGATCGCGACCGCGCAGAGCCACGAGACGTCGTTCACCAGGCCGGTGATGACGAAGCTGGTGCCCGCCGTCGCGGCCAGGCCGAAGAAGAGGAACACGGCGACCTCGCCGAGGCCGGCGTAGCCGTAGGGCCGCCGGCCGCCCGTGTAGAACCAGGCGGCGGCCAGGGCTGCGGCGCCGACCGCGAGCAGCCACCACTGCTGCGTGACGATCACGATGATCAGCCCCGCGATCGCGGCCAGGCCGAAGCAGACCAGCGCGACCCGCAGCACGGTGCGCGGCGCGACCCGGCCGGACGCGGTCAGGCGTGCGGGACCGACCCGGTGCGCGTCCGTGCCGCGCACGCCGTCGGAGTAGTCGTTGGCGAAGTTCACGCCGATCTGCAGCAGCAGGGCGACGGCCAGCGCGAGCAGCGCGAGCCAGTAGCGGCCCTCGATCCGCTGGCTCCAGACCGCGGCGGTGCCGAGCGCGACCGGCGCGATCGCCAGCGGCAGCGTGCGCGGTCGCGCGCCGCCGATCCACGTGGGCGCCGGGCCGGCCGCGGCCGACGCCCGGGTCGCGGGCGAGCCCGGCCTGCGCCGCACGGGGGGACGTCTCGCAGTGCTGCCCTTCGCCACGGCGTCAGATCCTATGCAGCGGCGGCCCCGACTCGGCGGCGAGCCGGGTCAGCAGCACCCGGTCGGGCTTGCCGCTGGCCAGCAGCGGCACCGCCTGCACGACCAGCACGCGACGCGGCGCCGCCGCCCGGCCCAGCCGATCCGCCACCGCCCGGCGGACCGGCTCGAGCGCCGCGTCGACCGCGGTGACCACCACGGGCACCTCGCCCCACTCCGGGTCGGGGGCGCGCACCACGACGGCCTCGCCGAGACCGGGCAGCGCTTGCACCGCCTGCTCCACCAGGCCCAGGGAGACCTTCTCGCCGCCGGTGATGATCACGTCGTCGAGCCGTCCGGCGATGCGGAGGCGGGCGCCGTCCCACTGCCCCGCGTCGCCGGTGCGGTACCAGCGCCCGTCCGGCCCGTCGACGAACGCCCGCGCCGTGCGCGCCGGGTCCAGGTACCCCTCCGCCAGCACGGGACCGGCCAGGCGCACCTCCCCGTCCACCACCCGGACGCGGACGCCGGGGATCGGCACCCCGTCGTAGACGCAGCCGCCCGCGGTCTCCGAGGCCCCGTAGGTGCGGACGGCGTGCAGGCCCGCCGCGCCGGCACGAGCGGCCAGGTCCTCGGACAGCCGGCCGCCGCCGACCAGCACCGCGTCGAGCGACCGCACCGCCTCGCCGACCGCGCGGTCGCCCGCCTCCACGGCCTCGACCACGCGGTGCACCTGGGTCGGCACCAGCGCGGAGCACCGGGCGCGGTCGTCGGGAAGGAGCCGCACGGCCGCCGCGAAGCCGACGGCCGAGAAGGGACCTGGCGGCAGGGGCACCGGCTCGCCGCCCGCCAGCAGGGCGCGCACGATCACCTGGGCGCCGGCGACGTAGTGCCCCGGCAGGGCGAGCACCCAGGCCGCCGGGCCGGCCAGCACGGCCTCCGTGGCGCGCGCCGAGGCGATCAGCGCGTCGGCGGACAGCGCGACCTCCTTCGGCACCCCGCTGCTGCCGGAGGTGCGCACCACCAGGGCGACCCGGTCGTCCACGTCCGCCAGCGCCTCGCCGGGCCGCTCGACGGGCAGCACCGCCGGACCGCCGTCCAGGGCCGAGCGCAGCGCCGGGACGAGCGTCGCGGGGTCCGCCGGGACGGCGTGCAGCGCCCGCACGTCAGCGGGAGCCGGCCGCGCCGGGATCGACAGCGGCGCTCACGCGGAGGGCCCCTGCACCGCGAGCCAGACGACCACCGTCACCACGGCGACGGTGCCGAGCAGCGCGCCCGGCAGGGCGACGGCCAGGGCGGTGCGCGCCCGCCGCTCCGCCCGGTCGGACTCGAGCACGGTGGCCGCGGTCAGCACCGCGGCGACGGCGAGGATCCAGGAGAGCAGGGCGGGGACCGGCGCGAGCGCCTGCAGCAGCCCGCTCG
>JAKONM010000280.1 GCA_022701925.1 Microbacteriaceae bacterium | reverse complement strand
CGGAAGAGCTCGGCACCGCTGGCGGTGTCGCCGTTGCCGTCGAGGACCTCCCCGGTCGGGATGGCGGGGCCGGGCGCGAGGGAGGCGACGTAGGCGGCCAGCTCGGCGACCTGCTCGTCGGTGAACTGCACCGGCTTCTCGAGCGCCTGCGGACCGTGCATCTGCATGGGCATGCGGCCCGTGCCGACCTGGAAGTCGACCGAGGCGGCGCCGACGCGGACGGCGGTCGCCGCTGGCGAGCGTCGCCCTGGTGCTGACCGGCCTGCTGATCACCGGCGGGGCGTACACCCTGATGACGGCCGCGACGCCGGCTTCCGCCTCGGTGGACCTCAGCAGCGCGCAGACCATCGCGGAGGGCAAGAAGCTCTTCACGGCCAACTGCGCCACCTGCCACGGCCTCGACCTGGCCGGCCTCAGCAGCGGCCCCTCGCTGATCGGCGTGGGCGCCGCGGCCGTCGACTTCCAGGTCAACACGGGCCGCATGCCGCTGGCGCAGGACGCACCGCAGGGCGAGGTCAAGCCGCGGGTGTTCTCCGAGGACGAGGGCCTGGCCATGGCCGCCTACGTCGCCTCGATCTCCCCCGGCCCCGGGCTGCCGGACTCCGAGTACCTGCAACTGACGGGCGACGCGACCAAGGGCGCCGAGCTCTTCCGCATCAACTGCGCGATGTGCCACAACGTGGCCGGTGCCGGCGGCGCGCTGACCGAGGGCAAGTACGCGCCCAACCTGCAGGACACCTCTCCCGCGCACATCTACGAGGCCATGCTCACCGGCCCGCAGAACATGCCGGTCTTCAACGACGCGAACATCACGCCGGAGGAGAAGCAGGACATCATCACGGCGCTGAAGACGCAGAACCAGGACGCGGGGGTCGGCGGCTTCGAGCTGGGCAACCTCGGCCCGGTCGCCGAGGGCCTGTTCCTCTGGATCTTCGGCCTGGGCGCGATCATCGCGTTCACCGTCTGGCTGACCGCGAAGGCGAACTGACATGGCAGCGCAGGACTCCCACGACCTGGTCCCCGTCGACCACGGCGCCTCCCGCGACCCGGGCACGGCCGTCGAGCGCAGCGACGCGCTGCAGAACCCCGGCCTGCCGCCGCACCGGCCGCGCGTCACCGACCTGAACCCGAAGGCGGCCACCACGGCCGAGCGCGTCGTCGTCGCGCTGTTCTACGTCTCGCTCGCCGGCACGATCTTCTCGATGGCGGCCTACTTCGCCTTCCCGATCCGGCCGAACGACCTCGGCTCGGTCCGCATCAACAACCTGATGGTCGGGCTGGGCCTGGCCTTCGCGCTGCTGGCCATCGGCGTCGCGGCGGTCCACTGGGGCAAGGCCCTGATGGTCGACCACGAGGGCGTCGACATCCGGCACCCCGTACGCGGCGACGCGCAGACCCGGGAGCGCGCGGTCGAGATCATGCGGGTCGCGGACAAGGAGTCGGGGTTCAACCGCCGGGTCCTCATCCGCAACGGCATGATCGCCTCGATCGCCGCCCTGCCCCTGCCCGCGATCTTCCTGTTCCGCGACCTGGGGCCCGCTTCGGGCACGCCCGCCGCGGCATTCAGCCACACGCTGTGGAAGGAGGGCACCCGGCTCACCAAGGACCCGACCGGGGACCCCATCCTGGCGTCAGACGTCACGATCGGCTCGGCGTTCCACGTCATCCCCGACGGACTGAACGAGTCGGAGCACAAGCTGGAGGAGAAGGGCAAGGCCGCGGTCCTGCTCATGCGCCTCGAGCCCGGCGACCTGCACGTGTCCGCCGGCAAGGAGGACTGGAACTACGACGGCATCGTCGCGTACTCCAAGATCTGCACCCACGTCGGCTGCCCGGTGGCGCTGTACGAGCAGGAGACCCATCACCTGCTCTGCCCGTGCCACCAGTCGCAGTTCGACATCACGCGGGAGGCGGAGGTCATCTTCGGCCCGGCCGTCCGCCCGCTGCCCCAGCTGCCGATCACGGTCGACAGCGAGGGCTACCTGGTCGCCCGCAGCGACTTCCACGAACCCGTAGGACCGAGCTTCTGGGAGCGCACCGGTGACTACAACGCCTGAGACCACCACCAACGACTACGACCGCACCGCGCCGGCCGACCAGCGCCGCAGCGGCGGGGTCACCGGCTGGGCGTCGAACTACGTCGACGAGCGGACGGGCGTCAGCTACGTCGTCCGCGAGTTCGGCCGCAAGATCTTCCCCGACCACTGGTCGTTCATGCTGGGCGAGGTCTCGCTGTACAGCTTCGTGATCATCCTGATCACGGGGAGCTTCCTGACGTTCTTCTACCAGGCCTCGATGGCCGAGGTCGTCTACAACGGGGCCTACACCCCGCTGAAGGGCCTGGAGATGTCCGCGGCGATGCAGTCGTCGCTGAACATCTCGTTCGAGATCCGCGGCGGGCTGCTGATCCGTCAGGTGCACCACTGGTCGGCGCTGCTGTTCGTCGCCGCCATCGGCCTGCACATGCTCCGGATCTTCTTCACCGGCGCCTTCCGCAAGCCGCGCGAGATCAACTGGGTGATCGGCTTCGTGCTGTTCATCCTCGCGATGGCCGAGGGCTTCACCGGCTACTCCCTGCCCGACGACCTGCTGTCCGGCAACGGCCTGCGGATCATCGCCGGCATGGTGCAGGGCATCCCGTTCGTCGGCAGCTGGATCCTCTGGCTGCTGTTCGGCGGCGAGTTCCCCGGCACGTCGATCGTCGGCCGCCTCTACACGCTGCACATCCTGCTGCTGCCCGCGGCAGTGCTGGCCCTGATCGCCCTGCACCTGGTGTTCGTGGTCACCCACAAGCACACGCAGTACGCGGGACCCGGCCGCACGAACGAGAACGTGATCGGCTACCCGATCCTGCCGGTCTACGCGGCGAAGGCCGGCGGCTTCTTCTTCATCGTCTTCGGCGTCGTGATGCTGCTGGGCGCGTTCTTCACCATCAACCCCATCTGGGCGTACGGGCCGTACGACCCCTCCCCCGTCTCCGCCGGCACCCAGCCGGACTGGTACATCGGCTTCGCGGACGGCGCGCTGCGCCTGATGCCGGGCTGGCTCGGGGGTCCCGGTGGCGTGCCGATGGAGTTCGTGCTCTTCAACACCACCTACTCGCTGA
>JAKONM010000279.1 GCA_022701925.1 Microbacteriaceae bacterium | reverse complement strand
GTGGCCGGGCCCTCGTGCTCGTGGCCGCCCGCGTGGGTGCGACGCGGCTGATCGACAACCGCACGGTCCACATCGGCTGACCGGCGGCGGGCGCCTCGACGAACCCCCGGAGCCCCCGTGACCGACGACCAGCCCATCGACGACTCCACCGAGCAGCGCGAGGTGCGGCTGGCCAAGCGCGCGCGGCTGCTGGAGCGCGGCGAGCAGGCCTACCCGGTCGGCGTGCCGATCACCGACGTCATCGGCGCGGTGCGGGCCCGGCACCAGGGCCTCGAGGCGGACGTCGCGACGGGCGAGCGGGTCGGCGTCGCGGGCCGCATCGTGCACCTGCGCAACACCGGCAAGCTGTGCTTCGCGGCGCTGCAGGCCGGCGACGGCGAGCGCATCCAGGCCATGGTGAGCCTGGACGCGGTCGGCGCCGAGTCGCTGGCCGACTGGAAGGCCGACGTCGACCTGGGCGACCAGCTGTTCGTGGAGGGGGAGGTGATCACCTCCCGGCGGGGCGAGCTCTCGATCCGGGTGGACCGCTGGGCGATCGCGTCCAAGGCGCTGCTGCCGCTGCCGAACCTGCACGCGGAGCTGTCA
Source organism: Microbacteriaceae bacterium (assembly GCA_022701925.1). Taxonomy (GTDB): domain Bacteria; phylum Actinomycetota; class Actinomycetes; order Actinomycetales; family Microbacteriaceae; genus Amnibacterium. The sequence continues at coordinate 5,137 of JAKONM010000279.1, read as the reverse complement.
GAGGAGACCCGCGTGCGCTCCCGCTACCTGGACCTGATCGCGCGCCCCGCCGCCCGCCGCATGGTGCAGACCCGCGCGGCGGCCGTGGCGTCGCTGCGAGCGACCTTCGCGGAGCGCGGCTACATCGAGCTGGAGACCCCGATGCTGCAGGTGCAGCACGGCGGCGCCTCCGCCCGCCCGTTCGTCACGCGCTCGAACGCGTTCGACACCGACCTGTACCTGCGCATCGCGCCGGAGCTGTTCCTGAAGCGCGCCGTGGTCGGCGGGCTCGAGCGGGTCTTCGAGATCAACCGCAACTTCCGCAACGAGGGCGCGGACTCCACGCACTCGCCCGAGTTCGCGATGCTCGAGTCGTACGAGTCGTACAGCGACTACTTCGGCATCGCGGACCTGGTGCAGGACCTGGTGCAGCGCGCGGCCGTCGCGGTCGGCGGCTCGACCACGGTCACCTGGATGGACGGCACCGAGTTCGACCTGGGCGGCCAGTGGGACCGGATCTCGATGTACCCGTCGCTGTCGGCGGCGAGCGGCGTCGAGATCACGCCGGAGACCCCGGTCGACGAGCTGCGGGCGCTCGCGGACCGCGTCGGGGTCGAGGTCGCGCACCCGATCCGCGGCAAGTACGTCGAGGAGCTGTGGGAGCACTTCGTGAAGGCGGACCTCACCCGGCCGACCTTCGTCATGGACTTCCCCGTCGACACGTCGCCGCTGGTGCGGGAGCACCGTTCGATCCCGGGGGTCGTGGAGAAGTTCGACCTCTACGTGCGCGGCTTCGAGCTGGCGACGGGCTACTCCGAGCTGATCGACCCGGTCGTGCAGCGGCAGCGCTTCGTCGACCAGGCTCGGCTCGCGGCGGGCGGCGATCCCGACGCGATGCGCGTGGACGAGGAGTTCCTGCGCGCCCTCGAGTTCGGCATGCCGCCCACGGGCGGCCTCGGCATGGGCGTCGACCGCCTGCTGATGGCGCTGACCGGCGAGGGCATCCGGGAGACGATCCTGTTCCCGCTGGTCAAGTAGGCCGCCCCCGACCTCCGTGCCGTCGGAGGCGCGGGACGCGGCGGCGGCGCGCGTACCCTGGCCCCATGGGCGGACTGGTGGACGGCATCGGCGGGTGGACCGAGGGGCTGTGGGCCCTGGTGCCCACGGTCTGCGTCGGACTGCTCTTCTGGTTCGTGATGCGCGCGATCATCCGCGGCGACCGCACCGAGCGCGAGGCGCAGGCCCGCATCGAGGCGCAGGAGGACGAGCGCCTGCTCGCCGAGGCGGAGCGGGCCGAGCGGTCCTGACCGGCGCGGGACCCGTCGGCACCCGACCGGGTCCCCCTCCGTCCGGGGCCTCGCGCACCCGCGGCGCGCACCGCATCCTTCTCGTGCGCCGACCGGGGGAGTCCGGCGCGTGAGGGGTCGCCGTGCACCGCGCGCTCGCCGCCGCCGCGCTGGTCGTGTCGCTGAGCCTCGGCGGGGCCGTGCCCGCCCTCGCGGACGACGGCGCGCGAGGGTCCGCCGCCTCCCCGACCTCCGCCCCGTCCGGTCCGGTGCTGGCCGCGCCGGCCTCGGTGGCGGTGACCGGCTCCGCCCGTGACGGCGGGGTGCTGATCGCCGGCCTCGACGGGCTCGCCTGGGGCGCGACGCCGTCCGCGGTGCGGGTGCAGTGGCTGCGCGCCGGGCTGCCGGTCGAGGGCGCCACCGCCGCCCGCTACCGGCTCACCTCGGCCGACGTGGACCACCGGATCCGGGTGCGCGTCACCGCGGAGCTGGGCGGCGCCACGGCGACCGTCACCTCCGCTCCGCGCACGGCGGCTCCCGGCGTCACCTCGGAGCGCCGGCTGCGGGCCCGGCTCACCGCGCTGCTGCGGCGGCTGCCCGGCCGGTACGCGCTGCAGGTGGACGAGCTGGACGGCGGCCGCCGGCAGGTCGCCGTCGACGCCGCGCGGCACCGCGAGCCGGCGAGCGTCTACAAGCTGTTCGTCGCCTACGGGGTCTTCACCCGCATCGACCAGGGCGCGCTGCGCTACGCCGATCGCGTGCGGAGCGGGCTGACGGTGCGCAGCTGCTTGCGGGCGATGATCGAGCCCTCGGACAACTTCTGCGCGCAGGACCTCCTGGCCCGTGTCGGGGTCGCGCGGCTGAACCGGCTGCTGCACGGCCACGGGCTCACCGGCACCACGTTCTGGTACGACGGCCGGCGCACCAAGACCACCACGACGGCCGATGTCACCCGCCTGCTCGACCGGCTGGCGCGGGGTCGCCTGGTGTCGGAGCGCTCGACCGCGGCGTTCGTGCGGCTGCTCGAGACGCACGTGTGGCGGGAGGCGATCCCGCCCGGGCTGCCCGAGGGCACCCGGCAGGCGTCCAAGCCGGGCAGCCTGTGGACGGCGACCGGCTTCGTGCAGACGGACGCCGCGATCGTGTGGGGGAGGCGCACCCGGTACGTGCTGACCGTCATGGGCGACCGCGGGGCGACGACCGGGGCGATCACCCGCATCAGCGCCCTGGTGCACCGCGAGCTGCAGGGGCCGTCCGGACGCGCGTTCCACTACGACCGGCAGCAGATGCGGGCGACCGGGCCGCTCGTGCTCACCGCGTCCGCCGCGCGCGGCTCGCACGTCCTCGGCCGCTTCGGCGCGGGCACCCGGGTCGAGGTGATCGACAGCATCCGCACGCGGTACCTGGTGCGCATCCACGGCCGCACCGGGTGGGTCGACAACACGCACCTGACCCTGCGGAACCCGGTGCTCTAGCCGGGCCCGGAGCGCCCCAGGCCCCGCCGCTCCGAACCGGCGCCGCTGCTCCGGCGCCCGGGGCACCCGCGGGAGGCGCACCCGGGGGAGGCCGACCCGCACGCGTCGCACCTCGACTGGGATCGTGCGGGGCGCCGCCGGTCCCGCGATGCTCGTGGCACGCCCGCACCGCCGGTGGTGCGGCGGCGCGAGGGGACCCGACGATGCGGACGATGCTGTTCAACGCCCACCTGTGCTGGCTGCTCGTGTTCGGCGGCTCGACCCCGCTGCGCCGCCGCGCGCTGCCGGCCGGCCCGCTCGCGGTCTGACCCGCCGGCGGGGCCGCGCGGACGCCCGCGGAACCTGGGAGATGCGCCACGGCCGTCAGCCCCCGGCGAACAGGCACCGGTGGCGGGGGAGCCGCCCCGTAGCCTCGATCACGGCGCCGGTGGAGTCCCTCCATCGACCGTCCGCCACGTCGCCCGGTGGAGCCGGGCAAGCAAGAGGAGCACAGCATGTTCGAGCGCTTCACCGACCGGGCCCGCAGGGTCGTCGTCCTGGCTCAAGAAGAAGCCAAGATGCTCAACCACAACTACATCGGCACCGAGCACATCCTGCTCGGCCTGATCCACGAGGGCGAGGGCGTCGCCGCGAAGGCGCTGGAGTCCCTCGGCATCTCCCTCGACGCCGTGCGCGAGCAGGTGCAGGACATCATCGGCCAGGGCCAGCAGCAGCCGACCGGCCACATCCCCTTCACCCCGCGCGCCAAGAAGGTGCTCGAGCTGTCGCTGCGCGAGGCGCTGCAGCTGGGTCACAACTACATCGGCACCGAGCACATCCTGCTCGGCCTGATCCGCGAGGGCGAGGGCGTCGCCGCCCAGGTGCTCGTGAAGCTGGGCGCCGACCTGAACCGCGTGCGGCAGCAGGTCATCCAGCTGCTCAGCGGCTACCAGGGCAAGGAGCAGGTCGCCGTCGGCGGCGAGCAGCAGCAGCAGGCGCAGGGGTCGCAGATCCTCGACCAGTTCGGCCGCAACCTCACCCAGGCCGCGCGCGACGGCAAGCTCGACCCGGTCATCGGGCGCGAGAAGGAGATCGAGCGCGTGATGCAGATCCTGTCGCGCCGGTCGAAGAACAACCCCGTCCTGATCGGCGAGCCCGGCGTCGGCAAGACCGCCGTCGTCGAGGGCCTGGCCCAGGCGATCGTGCGCGGCGACGTGCCCGAGACGCTGAAGGACAAGCAGCTGTACACGCTGGACCTCGGCAGCCTGATCGCCGGGTCCCGCTACCGCGGCGACTTCGAGGAGCGCCTCAAGAAGGTGACCAAGGAGATCCGCACCCGCGGCGACATCATCACCTTCATCGACGAGATCCACACCCTGGTGGGTGCGGGCGCCGCCGAGGGCGCGATCGACGCGGCCAGCATCCTGAAGCCGCTGCTGGCCCGCGGCGAGCTGCAGACCATCGGCGCCACCACGCTCGACGAGTACCGCAAGCACTTCGAGAAGGACGCTGCGCTCGAGCGCCGCTTCCAGCCGATCCAGGTGCAGGAGCCGTCGCTGCCCCACACGATCAACATCCTGAAGGGCCTGCGCGACCGGTACGAGGCGCACCACAAGGTCTCGATCACCGACGGCGCGATCGTCGCCGCGGCGAACCTGGCCGACCGGTACATCTCCGACCGCTTCCTGCCCGACAAGGCGATCGACCTGATCGACGAGGCCGGCGCCCGCCTGCGCCTGTCGATCCTGTCGGCGCCGCCGGAGCTGCGGGAGTTCGACGAGAAGATCGCCCTGGTCCGCGCGGGCAAGGAGTCCGCGATCGAGGACCAGGACTTCGAGAAGGCCGCCGGCCTGCGCGACGAGGAGAAGAACCTCCTGGGCGAGCGCCTGCGCCTCGAGAAGCAGTGGCGCTCGGGCGACGTGAAGACCACCGCCGAGGTCGACGAGGGCCTGATCGCGGAGGTGCTGGCGCAGGCGACCGGCATCCCGGTGTTCAAGCTGACGGAGGAGGAGTCGAGCCGGCTCATCTTCATGGAGAAGGCGCTGCACGAGCGCGTCGTGGGTCAGGAGGAGGCCATCTCGGTCCTCGCCAAGACCATCCGCCGCACCCGCGCCGGCCTGAAGGACCCGAAGCGGCCCTCCGGCTCGTTCATCTTCGCCGGCCCCACGGGTGTCGGGAAGACCGAGCTGGCCAAGGCGCTGGCGGAGTTCCTGTTCGACGACGAGAACGCGCTGATCTCCCTCGACATGTCGGAGTACGGCGAGAAGCACACCGTCTCGCGGCTGTTCGGCGCCCCTCCCGGGTTCGTCGGCTTCGAGGAGGGCGGCCAGCTCACCGAGAAGGTGCGTCGCAAGCCGTTCTCCGTGGTCCTCTTCGACGAGATCGAGAAGGCCCACCCGGACATCTTCAACTCGCTGC
>JAKONM010000266.1 GCA_022701925.1 Microbacteriaceae bacterium | reverse complement strand
GCAGCGCAAGCAGCACCTGTTCGACGCGGTGGTCGACGACGGCGAGCCCTTCTCCGCGGCCCTGACCGCCGACGACGTCCGAGACCTGCTCGCCTGACCCGGCCGCGGTGGGAGCATCGCGGGGTGCAGCCCTCGCCCCTGCCGATGCGCGCCGTCGCCGAGGCGGCGGAGCACCCGCTGCCTCGGGCTGTACACGTACTTGGAGGACAACCCGGACCCTCGTGGAGGCGAGCCGGTCTTCCACGAGCTGTCGCACGGGGAGTCGTTCCTGGCGCTGCTCGAGTCCCGCTTCCGGCGTCAGGGGCTGTGGCTGCTGGACGAGCCGGAGAGCGCACTCTCCTTCGCGGGGTGCCTGCGCCTGCTCGGGCACCTGCGCCACCTGCTGCAGGACGAGCGCAACCAGGTCGTGCTGTCGACGCACTCGCCGCTGCTGGCCGCGCTGCCCGGGGCGCACACGCTGGAGGCCGGGCCCTGGAGGCTGCGGCGCAGGAAGTGGGAGGACACGGAACTGGTGCGCACCTGGCGCGACTTCTTCGACTCCCCGGACCGCTTCCTGCGTCTGCTCGGCTGAACGACGACGGGCGCCCCCGCGGAGGCGCCCGTCGTGCACTCGCGCAGCGTCAGGGGGTGGGCATGCCGCCGTTGACGTTCAGCGTCTCGCCGACCACGTAGGTGGCCTCGGCGCTCGCCAGGAAGACGAAGGCGCCCGCCAGCTCGGCCGGCTGGCCCCAGCGGCCCACCGGGGTCTGCGAGCCGGCGTCCGGCAGGGCCTCGGGCGGCTGACCGCCGGCGGGCTGCAGCGGCGTCCAGATGGGGCCGGGCGCGACCGCGTTCACCCGGATGCCCTTCGGCGCCAGCTGCTGCGCGAGGCCCTTCGAGAAGTTGTTGATGGCCGCCTTGGTCATCGCGTAGTGGACCAGGTAGTCGCTCGGGGCGTAGGCCTGGATGCTCGTGGTGTTGATGATCGACGAGCCGGCCGGCAGGTGCGGCAGGGCGGCCTTCGTGATCCAGAACATCGCGTAGACGTTGGTCTTCATCGTCGCGTCGAACTCGTCGTCCGTCAGGTCGGTCAGGTCCTCGACGTGCTGCTGCTTGCCCGCGTTGTTCACCAGGACGTCGATGCCGCCCAGGCCCTCGACGGTCTTCGCGACCAGGTCGCGGCAGAAGGCGGCGTCGGTGATGTCGCCGGGGATGGAGAGGGCGGTGCGCCCCTCCGCCTCGATCAGCTGCACGATGCGGTCGGCGTCGCTCTGCTCCTCGGGCAGGTGCACGATGGCGACGTCGGCCCCCTCGCGCGCGAAGGCGATGGCGGTGGCGCCGCCGATGCCGGAGTCGCCGCCGGTGATCAGCGCCTTGCGGCCTGCCAGACGGCCGGAGCCGCGGTAGGAGTCGGCGCCGAGGTCCGCCGGGCTGTCCATCTCGGAGTCGAGGCCCGCACCCTTCAGGTACTGCTCGGGGGTGTCGATGTCGGCGTAGAGCTTCGTGGGGTCGGTCAGGGAGGGTGCGTCTGCCATGCCGCAGACGGTATGCAGTCCGCTCGGCCGTCCGCTTCGACGAACCCCTCGTCCGGTGAGACTCTCGGCGTCCGTTCGGAGAACGCGCAGTCGGCGCTCCGGCACCGGGCCCCGCTCGCGGGCCGCTGCGGCTGCGCACCGAGGAGCACGGGGTCCGCTCTCGCCGGATCCGCCTCGCCGACCTCCGGTGGAGGACGATCGTCCCGTGCAGCCCGATGCCGTCCTCGTGCAGCGCCGGACCCTGCGGGTGGTCGTGGCGACCCAGGTGCTGGGCGGCGCGGGGCTCGCGGCGGGCATCACCGTCGGCGGGCTGCTGGCGGCGCAGCTGCTGGGCGGCGCGGTCTACGCGGGGCTGCCGGTCGCCGCGCTGACGCTGGGCTCCGCGCTCAGCGCCTTCCTGATCGGGCGCGGGGTGCAGCGGCACGGCCGGCGTCCGGCGCTCGCCACCGGGTTCGCCGTGGGCGGTGCCGGTGCGATCGGCGTCGTCGTGGCCGCCGGCATCGGCTCGGCCGGGCTGCTGTTCGCGGCGCTCTTCGTCTACGGCGCCGGCTCCGCCACCAATCTGCAGGCGCGCTACGCCGGCACCGACCTGGCCCCGCCGCAGCGGCGCGGCACCGCGGTCAGCATCGCGCTCGTCTCCACGACGCTCGGCGCCGTCGCAGGCCCCAACCTCGTCGTCGTCACCGGGCGGGTCGTGGAGGAGTGGGGGCTGCCGGCGCTCGCCGGGCCGTTCGCGCTCGCGGGCGCCGCCTACCTGGCCGCCGCCGCGGTGCTGCTCGTGCTGCTGCGGCCCGATCCCTACCTGCTGGCCCGGGCTCTGCACGCCGCGACGCCCTCCTCCGCTGCCGCTCCGGCCCGCATCGGGCGCGGCGTGGTGCGGGGCGCGGCCGTGCTGGTCGTCGCCCAGATCGCGATGACGGCGATCATGACCATGACGCCCGTGCACCTGCGCGAGCACCACCACGACCTGCAGGCGGTGGGCGTCGTGATCGGTCTGCACGTCGCCGCGATGTACCTGCCGTCGCTGCTGACGGGCGTGCTCGTCGACCGGCTCGGGCGTACTCGGATGGCGGTGGCGGGCGGCGTCGTGCTGGTGCTCGCGGGGGTCGCCGCCGCGACGCTCGGCGACTCCGTGCTCGCGTCGTCGATCGCGCTCGTGCTGCTGGGCCTCGGCTGGAACATCGGGCTGATCACCGGCACGGCGATGGTCGTCGACGCGACCACCGCGGAGCAGCGGGGCCGCGTGCAGGGCTCCGTCGACGTGCTGGTGGCGCTGTCGGGAGCCGGCGGCGGCGCGGTCTCCGGCGTCGTCGTCGCGATGGCCGGCTACGGCGTGCTCGCCCTGCTGGGCGGCGCGCTGGCGGCGGCGCTCGTCCCGGTGCTGCTGGTGCTCAGGGCCCCGGCGCCCGCCGCGGCCTGAGACGCGGGGGTCCGGGTGTTCGTCGTTCAGGAATTCCTGTCGCTGCACTCCAGGAATTCCTGAACGACGAACACGACGGGGGTCAGAGGCCCAGGGTGTGCGCCACGTGGGGGTTCACGACCTCGCCGCCCGAGACGTTGACGCCGGCCGCCAGCGCCGGGTCCGCCTCCGTCGCCGCCCGCCAGCCGCGCTCGGCCACCGCGATCACGTAGGGCAGCGTCGCGTTCGTCAGCGCGCGGGTGGAGGTGGCGGGCACGGCGCCCGGCATGTTCGCGACGCAGTAGTAGACCGCGTCGTGCACCCGGTACACGGGGTCGTCGTGCGTGGTGGGGCGCGAGCCCTCGAAGCAGCCGCCCTGGTCGATCGCGATGTCGACCAGCACGCTGCCCGGGCGCATGGCGGCGACCATCTCGTCCGTCACCAGCTTGGGCGCGCGCTCGCCGGGGATCAGCACCGAGCCGACCACCAGGTCGGCCGCGCCGACCTGGTCGGCGATCTCGGCGTACGTGCTGGTGCGGGTCTGGATGCGGTCGCCGAACCGCGCCTCCAGCGCCCGCAGGCGGGGCAGCGCGATGTCGAACACGGTGACGTCCGCACCCAGGCCCACGGCCGCGGCGGTGGCGTGCTCGCCTGCGGTGCCGCCGCCGATCACCACGACCTTCGCCTTCGGGGTGCCGGCCACGCCGCCGAGCAGCAGGCCCGCGCCGCCCTCCGGCGCCAGCAGGTGGAAGCCGCCCATCTGCACGGAGAGCCGGCCCGCGACCTCGGACATGGGGATCAGCAGCGGCAGGCTGCGATCCGGCAGCTGCACGGTCTCGTACGCGATCGCGGTGGTGCCGCTGGCGGTCAGCGCGTCGACCAGTGGCCGGTCCGCGGCCAGGTGCAGGTAGGTGAACAGCGTCTGGTCGGCCCGCAGCAGGCCGTACTCCGACTCGACCGGCTCCTTCACCTTCAGCAGCAGGTCGGCCTCGCCCCAGACCGCGGCGGCGTCGGGCGCGATGCGCGCTCCGGCCGCGGCGTACTGCTCGTCGGCGAAGCCGGAGCCCGCTCCGGCGCCGGTCTGCACCGCCACCTCGTGGCCGCGGCGGACCAGCTCGACCACCCCGCCCGGCGTGGCCGCCACACGGAACTCGTTGTTCTTGACCTCGCTCGGCACCCCGATGTGCATCTCGGGCGCTCCCCTCCGGCCCCCGTGGTTCGGGCGGCCTCCGGTCGAGATCATGGCGCACCGGGGGGACGCGCCGCTGGGCCGGTCGTGCTCAGGCGGCGGGGTGCACGCTTGGACCTGCATGTCATCTGCACCGGGGGACCACGGCGGGCGGGCGCAGCGCACCCCGACGCAGCGCGCGGGGCTGCCGCTGCTGCTGGTCGGCATCGCCCTGCTCGCGTTCCAGCTGCGCAGCCCGCTGGTCGCGCCGGCCCCGGTGGCCGAGCAGGCGCAGGCGGCGTGGGACATCGCGCCCGCCGCGTTCGGCCTGCTGACCACGGTGCCGCTGCTGTGCTTCGGGCTGGCGACGCCGGCCGCGCCCTGGCTGTCGCGCCGGCTGGGACTGGAGCGCGCGATCGTCGTCTGCATCGGCGGGATCGTGGTGGCCACCGTGCTGCGGTCCGTGGACGGCTTCGGGTTCGCGCTGGCCGCCGTGGTGCTGCTGGGGCTCGCGATCACGATCGGCAACGTGCTGGTGCCCGCGATCATCCGGCGCGACGTGCCGCAGCGGGGACGCGCCGCGGTGACGAGCGTCTACTCGGTCGCGATCAACGTCGGCACCGTCATCACGTCGCTGATCACCGTGCCGCTGGCGGGCCTGGTCGGCTGGCGCGCTGCGATCGCGGCCTGGAGCGTGCTCGGCCTCGTCGCCGCGGCCGTCTGGCTGCTGCTCCTGCGACGGGCGCGCGCCGCGGCGGCCGCCGAGCCGCTCGCGAGCGGCGTGCCGGCGCCGGTCGAGCGGTTCCGCCCGGACGCGCTGGTGCTGCTGATCGCCGCGGCCTTCGCGGCGCAGTCGTGCAGCTACTACGGCATCACCACCTGGCTGCCCACCCTGCTGGCCGACGAGCGCGGCTACTCGCCGGCCGTCGCGGGCAGCGCCTCGGCCGTGTTCCAGCTGGCCGGCATCGCCGGCGCGATCGGCGTGCCCGTGCTGGCGCTGCGCCTGCGGCCCCGCACCGTCATCGGGATCATCGGCGTGCTCTGGACGACCCTGCCGATCGTGCTGCTGGTGGCTCCGGAGCACTTCCTGATCGGCAGCGTGCTGGGCGGCATCGCGCAGGGCGGCGGCTTCACCGCGATCTTCACGATCATCGCGGAGGTGGGCGGCGACGCGCGCCGCACGACCGCGCTCTCCGCCTTCGTGCAGACCTGCGGCTACCTGGTCGCCGCCGCCGCCCCTCCCGCAGTCGGAGCCGTGCACCAGATCACCGGCGGCTGGTCCGCGCCGATGCTGGTGGTGCTGGGCACCACCGCGGCCTTCCTGGTCTTCGGGGTGCTGGCCGCGACGCTGGCCGCCCGACGCGTCCCCGCCTGAGCCGTCCGCCGGGTGCGCGGATCCGCAGTTCCTCGCCGACACGCCGCGCGAGCGGCCTCCCGCACCGGCGTGTCGGTCGGTTCCTGCGGATCCGCGCACGATCTGCGGATCCGCGAGGACCTCGCTACTGCTTGGCCGCGGCCTTCCGCGCCTGCTTCCACTCGCGCACCTTCGCCAGCGACTCCGGGCTCGTGATGTCGGCCACGGAGCGGAAGCCCTCCTGGCCGTAGTCGCCCGCCGCCTCCCGCCACCCCGCGCCGTCGAACCGGTCGCGCTTGCCCAGCAGCGCCAGGAAGATGCGCGCCTTCTGGTCGCCGAATCCGGGGAGCGCCGTGAGCCGCCGCAGCACCTCGGCGCCGTCCGGGTCGCCACGCGTCCAGATGGCGGCGGCGTCGCCGCCCCACTCCTCCTGCACCGCCGCGGCCATCGCCCGCACGCGGCCCGCCATGGAGCCGGGGTAGCGGTGGACCGCCGGGGTCTGCTTGAACACCTCGGCCAGGTGCTGCTCGTCCTGGTCCGCGAGGGTCGCGGCGTCGAACCGGCCCAGGCGGTCGCGGATCTTCGCGGGCCCGGCGAACGCGGTCTCCATCGCCACCTGCTGGTCGAGCAGCATGCCCGTCAAGAGCGCCAGGGGGTCGGAGGAGAGCAGGGCGTCCGCGGCCTCGTCGCCGGTGATGTGCAGGTCGGTCATGGCGCCGACCGTAGCGGCGTCGCCCCGTCCGCGTCCGGCAGCACCGTCGGGGCGGCCGCGGGCACGGTGACGGCGCCCCGCAGCAGCGCCCCGCTGAGCAGCACCAGCGCACCGCAGGCCGCCATCGCCGGCCCGGCCGACAGCCAGGACGCCAGCGGCCCGGCCAGCAGCGGTCCGAGCCCCTGGGCCGTCATCATCCCGACGCCCAGCAGCCCGAAGCCGACCGCCTCCCCGCCGACCGGCAGCCCGTCGCGGAAGGCCCCCTGCCGCCCCAGCGAGTAGGCCAGACCGATGGAGGCGGTGAACAGCAGCGCGATCGCGACGGCGGGCGGCGGGGTCAGGGCCAGCGGCAGCAGCGCGACGCCCGTCAGCGCGACCAGCGGCACCACCAGGCGCTCGCGGGTCGCGGGACGGCAGAACCGGCCGATCAGCACCTCGCCGAGCAGGGCGCCGGCGGGCGGGGCCCCGATCAGCGCGGCCGTCGTCCAGCCGTCCGCGTCCGAGCGCCCGGCGTAGGCCACGGCCAGCGACTCGGCGCCGACGAACAGCCCCAGCGGCACCCACCAGAGCAGCAGCAGGCCGCGCAGCAGCGGCACCCGCAGGATCGCCCGGTAGCCCAGCAGGGTCTCGGCGGGGTGCCAGCGCCGCCGCCGGGTCGAGGCGGGCCGCAGGGAGGGCAGGCCCGCGACCAGGATCAGCGCGCTCAGCGCCTCCATCCCTGCCGCCACCAGCAGGGCCGGCCCCGGGCCGAGCGCCTGCAGCGTCGCGCCGCCGATCGCGATGCCGACCAGCTGCGCGACCATCGAGGTGACGGTGAACAGGGAGCGCCCGAGCACGTAGCGGTCGCCGGTGAGCAGCCGCGAGACCAGGGCGGACTGGGCGGAGGAGAACAGGGGCTGCACCAGCGTCGCGGCGGCGACCAGGGCGATGCCGCCGCCGACGCCGAGCAGCCCGGTGGCCAGCACGGCCGCGACCGCGGCCCGCACCAGCGCGCCGATCGGCAGCAGCACGCGGACGGGCAGCCGGTCGGCGAGCGCGGGCAGCACGGCGCCGCCGACGACCTGCGGCAGGAAGCCGGCGGCGAAGGCGGCCGACGACCAGAACGGGTCGCCGGTGACGTCGTAGACGGCCACGGAGAACGCCAGCACCTGCAGGGAGACGCCGACCATGCCGAGCGCGGCGCCGGAGTAGAGCGCCGGGTACCCGCGCGAGGCGAAGACCGAGCGGTAGGTCGTGCGGGCGTCGGTCACGGATCGACCTTGATGCAGTCCCGCGACGGCGAGTACTGTTACGCCCCCGGACGAAAGGTCGCCGTGCTGCGCATCGAGGTCGGGCCCGACGACGTGGCCGCCACGCGCTTCGCCGTGTCACCCGCCTTCGAGCTGGCGATGCTGCTGCGCCTGCTGGTCCGCAGCGCGCCGGGCGCCGCCGTGCGCCGCCGCTTCGACGCCGGCTGGTCCGCGGTGCGGAACGACCCCGGGGTGCAGGCGCTGGCGTACCTGCACGGCCCGGGACTCGGCGCCTCCTACGCGGCGCCGCCGCCCGCGGGGCTGGCGCAGACGATCGACGACGACCTGGCCGTGATCCGCGCCGCCCCGGCGGAGGTGGTCGCCGCCGAGGTCGCCGAGGTGCGCGCGGCCCGCCGCCCGTCGCCGGCGGTGGCCGCGGAGCTGGACGCCCCGCATCCCGCGGAGCGCACCGCGGCCGCGGTCGAGCGGGCCTGGTCCGCGCTGCTCGCCCCCGAGTGGCCCCGGGTGCGCGCCGTGCTGGAGCGGGACGTGCGGCACCGCGCCGACCGGCTGACGCAGGAGGGGTGGGCCGGCGCGCTGGGCGGCATGCACCCCCGGCTCGCCTGGACCGGCGCGGCGATCGAGATCGCACGTCTGCGGGTCGTCCGCGCCCAGCCGCTGGAGGGCCGCGGGCTGCTGCTCGTGCCCTCCGTGTTCATCGGGGAGCACCTGGCGATCACGGACGAGTCGCCCTGGCGTCCGATGCTGGTCTACCCGTGCCGCGGCGCCGGGCTGCTGTTCGAGCAGGCCGCCTCCGTCGCCGACCCGCTGGCGCCGCTGCTGGGCCGCACCCGCGCGGGGTTGCTGCTGGCGCTCGCGACCCCCTCGTCCACCACCGGGCTGGCCGCGCTGACCGGAGCCTCCGTCGGCGCCACCGGCGACCACCTGCGGGTGCTGCTGGACGCCGGGCTGCTCGAGCGGCAGCGCGCGGGCCGCGAGGTGCTGTACCGCCGCACGGCCCTGGGCGCCGCGCTCGCCGCCTCCTGACCCGCTGGTCTGCGGTTCCTCCGCGCATCTGCGGCCCGTCCACCGCCCGCAGATGCACGCGGGAACCGCAGATGCGGAGCGGAGGGGTTCCCTCCCGGCGGGCGGCGGCGTACGGTCGTCGGGTGCTGTCCTGACGACGAGCCCCGTCCCGCGCCCGAGGCGCCGTCGACGAGCCCGTCCCGCTGCACCGATCGCAGCCGACGCGCGCGTCCCGGCATCGCCCGGCGGGACCCCTCCTCGAGACCGAGCAGGAGCCGCCATGGCCCGCACCCCCGCTGCCCGCACGTCGTCCGCCCGCGCCGCCGCGGCCCAGCTGCGCATCGACGGCGTCAGCCGCACCTTCGGCGACCGCCGGGTGCTGACCGACGTCTCCCTGACCGTCGGCCCGCAGGCGCGGGTCGGCCTCATCGGCGAGAACGGCGCCGGCAAGTCCACCCTGCTGCGCATCGTCGCGGGCCTGGACGAGCCCGACGACGGCGCGGTGCAGGCGCCGCCGCGCACCGCGCTGCTGCGCCAGGAGCTGCCGTACCCGCCGGAGGCGACCGTGGGGCGGGTGCTCGACGACGCGGTGGCGGAGGCGGCGTCCGCGATCACCGCGGTGGAAGCGGCGTCGGCCGAGGTGGCGCGGCGGGTGCCCGGGGCGCAGCAGCGGCTGACCGAGGCGCTGGCGGCGGTCGAGCGCACGGACGCCTGGCGGGTCGGCGCCCGCCGGGGCGAGATCACCGCCGGCCTGGGCGTCGCCGCGATCGGGCCCGAGCGCACGGTCGGCTCGCTGTCCGGCGGGCAGCGCAGCCGCGTCGCGACGGCGGCGCTGCTGCTGGCGCGGCCGGCCGCGGTGCTGCTCGACGAGCCGACGAACCACCTGGACGACGACGCGCTCGCCTTCCTCGAGCGCACCCTCGCCGCCTGGCCGGGCCCGGTGCTGTTCGCCAGCCACGACCGCGCCTTCCTCGACGCCGTCGCCACCCGCGTGGTCGACCTCGACCCGGCCGCGATGGCGCACGCCGACGTCGTGGAGGGAGACGACCCGGGCTCCGGCTACGGGGTGCAGGGCTCCCGCGGCGGCTACTCCGCGTACCTCGAGGAGCGGCGGGCGGCCCGGGAGCGCTGGCAGCGGCGCTACGAGGCCGAGCAGGACGAGCTGAAGGCGCTGCAGCACCGCGTCGCGGTGACGGCCCGGACCACGAACCGCCGGGACACCCCGCCGACGGAGGTGCGCGGCGCGAAGAAGTTCTACTCGGACAAGGACGCCAAGGTCACGAGCCGGCTGGTGCGCAACGCGCGGGTGCGGCTGGAGGCCCTGGAGCAGGAGCAGGTGCGGAAGCCGCCCGCGGCGCTGCGGTTCGCGGGCCTCGGGGCGCCGACGGGATCGTGGGCGGGCGCGCTGGTGCGGCTGACCGGGGCGGCGGTGGCCGGCCGGCTGGCGGCGCTCGACTTCGGCGTCGACCCCGGCGCGCACCTGCTGGTCACCGGGCCGAACGGCGCGGGCAAGTCGACCCTGCTGCAGCTGCTGCACGGCGCCCTCGCGCCCACGGCGGGCGACGTGCAGCGGGCGCCGCGACTCCGCACGGCGCTGCTGGCGCAGGACGTGGTGTTCGACGACCCGGCCGCCGCCGTCCGCGACGTCTACCGCGCGGCGCTCGGGGCGCGTCGTGCGGAGGAGGTGCCGCTGTCCTCGCTGGGCCTGGTCGCCGGCCGCGACCTGGACCGGCCGGTCGGTGCGCTGTCGATCGGCCAGCAGCGCCGTGTGGCCCTGGCGGTCGCGATCGCGGATCCGCCCGACCTGCTGCTGCTCGACGAGCCGACCAACCACCTGTCCCTGGCGCTGGCGGAGGAGCTGGAGGAGGCCCTGGCCGCCCACGCGGGCGCGGTGGTGCTGGCCAGCCACGACCGCTGGCTGCGCCGCCGCTGGCGAGGTGCGACGCTCCGCCTGTGACCCGACCGCCGGGTCCCGGTGGAACCCGGGGGAGGATTGCGGCATGCACATCGGCGTCGACAGCTTCGTCTCCACGGTCACGGACCCCGCGACCGGCCACGTGGTCGGTCCGGCGGAGCGCATGGCGCACCTGCTGGAGGAGATCGAGCTGGCCGACCGGGTCGGCCTGTACTCGTTCGGCATCGGCGAGCACCACCGCGCCGAGTACTACGACTCCGCTCCGCCCGTGATCCTGGCCGCGGCCGCGGCGCGCACGAAGACCATCCGCCTGGGCAGCGCGGTGAAGGTGCTCAGCGCGGACGACCCGGTGCGCGTCTTCCAGCAGTTCGCGACGCTCGACCTGATCTCCGGCGGCCGCATCGACCTGGTCGTCGGCCGCGGCTCGTTCACGGAGGCGTTCCCGCTGTTCGGGCTCAGCCTGGCCGACTACGACTCCCTGTTCGAGGAGAAGCTGGACCTGCTGCTGCAGCTGCGCGACTCGGAGGAGGTCACCTGGTCCGGGCAGCACCGCCCGCCGCTGAACAAGCAGAGCGTGTACCCGCGGCCGCTGCAGGACCCGCTGCCCATCTGGGTCGGCGTCGGCGGCACCCCGCAGTCCTTCGTCCGCGCCGGGCTGCTGGGCCTGCCGCTGATGGTCGCGATCATCGGCGGCGAGCCGCGCCAGTTCGCGCCGCTGATCGACCTGTACCGCCGGGCCGGCGCGCACGCGGGTCACGCGCCGGAGCGGCTGCAGGTGGGCCTCCACGTCTTCGGCTACGTCGGCGAGAGCACGAAGGCCGCCGCCGACACGATCTACCCCGGCTGGCACAAGATGTTCACCGCGGTGTCGAAGGAGCGCGGCTTCGCGCCGCCCAGCCGGCCGCAGTTCGACGCGACCGCGGGCCCCGACGGCGCGTTCTTCATGGGCGACCCGGCCACCATCGCGGAGAAGATCCGCCGCATCGCGGGCCAGGTCGGCGGGGTGGACCGCCTGTCGCTGCAGATGACGAACCCGCTGCTGGCGCACGACGACCTGCTGCGCGGCATCGAGCTGCTGGGCACCGAGGTCGCGCCGCTCGTCGCCGACGTCTGACCCTGCCGCCTGCACGCATGTCTGCCGGGGCATGAACGGATGAAGGAGATCCGGCGCTCCGGGTCGGTCAGGGGCCGCTTTCCCTGCCGATCCGCGCCGGATCCCCTTCATCCGTGCAGACGGAGGAGCGGGCGTCGGCGGGATGCGGTGGGATGGTCGCATGCCCGGTGAGAACCTGACCCGCGTCGAGGCCGAGCAGCGGGCGGAGCTGATCCGCGACCTCGAGTACGACGTCGCGCTGGACCTGACGCGCGGGCCGGAGGTCTTCGGCTCCACGACCACGATCCGCTTCTCGGCGCCGGAGGGGGCCGAGACGTTCCTCGACGCCCTGACCGTCGAGGTCGCCTCCGTGCGCCTGAACGGCGAGGACCTGGACCCCGCCGCGGTGAGCGACGGGGTGCGCATCGCGCTGCCGGCCCTGCGCGCGCAGAACGAGCTGACCGTGGTCGCGACGATGCGGTACTCCACCAGCGGCGAGGGCCTGCACCGCTTCGTCGACCCGGCGGACGACCGCGTGTACCTGTACACGCAGCTGGCCGTGACGGACGCGCGCCGGGTGCTGCCGGTGTTCGAGCAGCCGGACCTGAAGGGCCGCTTCCTGCTGGAGGTCACGGCGCCCGCGGGGTGGACCCTGATCGGCAACCAGCCGGTCGAGTCCCGGGAGGCGGTCGGGGACGCGGCGGAGTGGTGGCGCTTCACCCGCACGCCCCCGATCAGCAGCTACCTGCTGGCGCTGATGGCCGGTCCCTACGTCGTCCACACGAGCGAGCTGACCTCGTCCGACGGCCGCGTCATCCCGCTCGGCGTCGCGACCCGCGCCTCGCTGGCGCCGCACATCGACCCCGACGAGGTCTTCGAGACGACCCGCGGCGGCTTCGGGTTCTACGAGGACGCGTTCGGCATCCCGTTCCCGTTCGAGAAGTACGACCAGGTCTTCGTGCCCGAGTACAACTGGGGCGCCATGGAGAACCCGGGCGCGGTCACCTTCAACGAGGTCTACGTATTCCGGTCGACGCCGACCGACGCGCAGCGCGAGAGCCGCGCGATGGTGGTGCTGCACGAGCTGGCGCACATGTGGTTCGGCGACCTGGTGACGATGCGCTGGTGGGACGACCTGTGGCTGAACGAGTCGTTCGCCACCTTCATGTCGTTCCTGGCGACCGCGGAGACCACGCGCTGGACGGACGCGTGGGCCAGCTTCGTCGTCAGCGAGAAGAACTGGGGCTACGAACAGGACCAGCTGCCCTCAACGCACCCGATCGTCGCGGAGATCGCCGCCGTCGAGGACGTCTGGGTGAACTTCGACGGCATCACCTACGCCAAGGGCGGCAGCGTGCTGAAGCAGCTGGTCGCCTACGTCGGCCGGCGCGAGTTCTTCGCCGGGGTCTCCGCGTACCTGCGCGAGAACGCCTGGGGCAACGCGACCCTGGCCGACCTGCTGCGGCACGTGGGGGAGGCCAGCGGCCGCGACCTCGCGGCGTGGAGCGCGGTGTGGCTCGAGACCAGCGGCGTGAACACCCTGGTGCCCGAGATCGACGCGGACTCGCACGGCGGCGTCACCCGCTTCGCCGTGCGGCAGGAGCCGGCGCCCGTCGGCGACGACGTGCTGCGACCGCACCGACTGGCGATCGGCCTGTACGAGGCGGAGGACGAGGACGACCAGCTGGTGCGGGTGCACCGCGAGGACGTGGACGTCACGGGCGAGCGCACCGAGCTGCCCGCGCTGGCGGAGGGCGACCGCGCGGCGATCGTGCTGCTGAACGACGAGGACTGGGCCTACGCGAAGGTCCGGCTGGACCCGCAGTCCCTGGCCGTGGCGCAGGAGCGGCTCTCCGACGTGCCGGCCGCCCTGCCGCGCACGCTGCTGTGGAGCGCGATCTGGGACATGACGCGCGACGCGGAGGCGCGCCCCTCCGACTTCCTGCAGCTGGTGCTTGACCACCTGGGCGCCGAGACCTCCTCCGCGCTGCGCGGCGGGCTGCTGGCGCAGGCGCAGCTGGCGGGCGAGGAGTACGTGGCGCCCGACCTGCGGGAGGACGCGCTGGCCGGCTACGCGGACGGGCTGTGGCGCCTGCTGGCGGAGGCGCCCCCGGGCTCCGACGCGCAGCTGCAGCTGGCCCGGGCGTTCGCGCGGGCGGCCAGGACGCCGCAGCAGCTGGACGGCGTGACCGACCTGGAGTCGGGGGCGGCCGAGGGGCTGCCCCTGGACCCCGAGCTGCGCTGGTCGCTGCTGACGGCGCAGGTCGCCGGCGGCCGGGCCGGGGAGGACCGCATCGCCGCGCTGCTGGCCGAGGACACGACGGCCACCGGCCGCGAGTCCGCGATCACCGCGCGCGCCGCGCTGCCGACCCCGGAGGGCAAGGCGGCGGCCTGGGACTCGGTCACGGCGAACGACGACCTGACGAACGAGCAGGTGCGCAGCACGACCCGCGGGTTCCTGCGCGCCGCCGACCCGGCGCTGCTGGCGCCGTACGTCGAGCGGTACTTCGCGCAGGTCGAGGGCTGGTGGGCCTCGCGGTCGTTCGTCATCGCGGAGGAGCTGGCCAAGGGCCTCTACCCGCGGCCGCTCGCCGACGAGCCCCTGGCGGAGGCGGCGCGGGCCTGGCTCGACGCCCGCCCGGACGCCGCCG
>JAKONM010000253.1 GCA_022701925.1 Microbacteriaceae bacterium | reverse complement strand
ATCGGCCTGCGGCCCGACGATCACGTCGCCCTGGTGCGGCGTGTTGAGGGTCAGCGGCGCCGTATTCCGGGTCCCGAAGAAGCCGCGGCCGAGTTCGTTCTCGAAGAACCGGCTGCCGAACTGCAGGTAGCAGCGGTCGATCTCGGCTACGGTGTCGTAGGAGGTGCTGTACACGGGGGCGGCTTCCCCCGGACGCCCGCAGCTCAGGCTGAGGTCGAGATGGCCGGATGCGCGGTAGCGGATCGCCTGCGAGCGGTGCGGCGGGATCTCTACCGGCGGACCGCCGTCACGGCTCGCGACCAGGGTGAGGTTCGAGCGGTTGACCAGGGTGCGGATGCATTCCGCCTCCGCCGGCACCATGGCGAGCCCCAGCAGCAGGGCGGCCATCGCGATCGTCCGTTGGCGCAGCATTGCGGTTCGCTCCCGAGGGTTTGAGGTGTGGGCGCGTCTCGCCCGGAACAACTACGGCCGTGCTTGCACGTTCCACCGTGGGCACGATAGGCCGGAGGGGTCTCACCGGCCCGGAAAATCGCCGCCGCAGCGTGAGTTCGGAGGATTCGCCTTGAGCGCCGACCCCGCCGCCCCGACCGACGAGCTTCTGTTCGAGATCGCTGCGGACGGCGTCGCGCGGATCACCCTGAACCGGCCGCAGGCGCGCAACGCGCTGACCTTCGCCATGTACGAGGGACTGATCGCGCTGTGCGGACGCATCGAGCGGGACGAGTCCGTCCGGGCGCTGATCGTCACCGGGGCGGGCGACAGGGCGTTCGCCGCCGGCACCGACATCGCGCAGTTCCGCAGCTTCACGACGGCCGAGGACGCGCTCGGCTACGAGCGCTTCATGGACCGCGTCATGCAGGCCCTGGAGCGGCTGCGCGTGCCGACCATCGCGGCGGTGGCCGGTGCCTGCACCGGGGGCGGCGCGGCGATCGCCGCCGTCTGCGACCTGCGGCTCGCCACCCGCGACGCCCGCTTCGGCTTCCCGATCGCGCGCACCCTCGGCAACTGCCTCTCGCTCGCCACCCTCAAGCGGCTCTGCGCCCTGATCGGCGCGGGACGTGTCAGGGACATCCTGTTCACCGCCCGTCTCGTCGGGGCGGAGGAGGCCGTTGCGATCGGCCTCGTCAACGAGGTCGTGGAAGACGCCGCGGCCCTCACGGAGCGGGCGGGGACGCTGGCGAGGCGGCTCGCAGGCCACGCCCCCCTGACGCTGCACGCCACCAAGGAGGGCCTGCGCCGTCTCGCGCAGGAGGCGGAGCCGGAGGGCGACGACCTGATCCTGCAATGCTACCTGAGCGAGGATTTTCGCGAGGGCATGGAGGCGTTCCTCGGCAAGCGCCCGCCGAACTGGCGCGGACGCTGACGGGCGGGTCGGTCGCCCATCGAGGTCTCTCGCGTCTCCCGTCACGGAGCGAGGTCGCCTCGCGCAGCCGACGTGCGAGGCCTGCCGGGCTTCTGCCGCTCGGGCGACCCCATCACACCCGGTATCGCCGGTGCAGGCTCGCCACCGCGTCGTCCGGCAGGGCCAGCCGGCCCGCCAGATAGGCGAGATAGCGTTGCGTGACCCGGTCGCGCTGATCGACCGCGAGCAGGGCCGCGCCGTAGGCGACGGTGCCGAGGCGAGCCGCCAGCAGCGCGTCGAAGAGCTGGGGCACCGCCGGTTCGCCGAAGGCGTCGGCGAGGCTGCGGCGCTCGCGCTCCCCCGCCCCGATGCGGGTGAGCGCTCCGTAGGCGAGGTCGAGGTCGCAGCCGCGCCCGTTCGCGGCCATGGCGGCGGCCACCACCCGCACCACGAGGAGGCGCTCGGCCGCGTCGAGGGAGCGCAGGTTGAGGGTGAGCGGCAGCAGGGTCTGGTGACGGTTCTGGATCCAGGCGTGCAGCACCTTCTGGCCCAGGCTCTCCAGCACCACGGCCTGAGGCCGCCCGGCATGCCGGTCGCGGCGCGGACCGCGCCCTTCCACCGGGCGCGGCGGGGCGATCTCCGGCTCGTCCGGTCGCGAGGCGTCGGGTGCGCCCCGGGGCAGCAGGCGTGCGAGGAGGCCCACGGTCAGCTCGGTTCCTATATCGAGAGAAGTCGGTTCGGGTCCCACCGGCACGGAACCACCGCGATCCCGGCGCGTCGGCCCGGGACAACGGCAGCGAGATCATGACCGAACAGACGACCAGGAGCGACTCGGACCTTCGCGCCGTCGCCGACCGGCACGGCATCGGCCCGGATGCCGTCCGCCATATGCTGCAGGCGCTGGCTGCAGGCAACGGCACCATGGCCCAGTTCGACCACCCCGAGTTCGGCGGCTTCGGCCAGTGGTCGTCCGGCGGCATGGTCATGGTCGGGCGGATGAACGATCACGCCCTCAAGGCGCGGGTCTCGGCGCTCTGCGCGGAGCTTGCCGCGGCGCTGCCCTCGCTCGGCTCGGCGGCGGCCCCGCAGCGCTGGTGGCCCGAGGGCCTGGGGCATCCGGCGAGCGTCGGCGCGCAGAACGGCACGCGCTACGCGTGGTTTCCCGAGGGCCGGCGGCTCG
>JAKONM010000221.1 GCA_022701925.1 Microbacteriaceae bacterium | reverse complement strand
CGTGCGGCGCATGGACCTGCGCGTCGGGCTGATCGTGCTGCCGGTCACCGACGTCGACCGGGCGAAGGCCTTCTGCTCGTCGCTGGGCCGGGTCGTGGACCACGACCGGTCGCCCGGCGGCGGCATGCGGTTCGTGCGGATCACCCCGCCCGGGTCGGCCTGCTCCATCGCCTTCGGCACCGGCATCAGGGATGCGGCGCCGCCCCGCGCCCGACCCGCTCCCGATGGCGGGTGTCCCGTGCGCCTGCGGCCCGCAGTCCCGCCGCAGGTGCGCGGGCGAACCGCCCCGCCGGGGGCCTACTGCGGGCGGTTCTCGCTGAGGCGCACGGCGACCAGCTGCGGCACCAGCGCGATCAGGTCGGTCTGCACGTGCAGCGCGATCTCGACGTCGTCGACGCCGGCGTGCTGCGCGCCCAGCAGCTGCTCGTGGAAGCCGAGCGGCCACGGCGTCTCGGTGGCCGCCGCCCACGCGCGCCACTGGTCCAGCGACGCCTCCATCGACTGGCCGGCCACGGCGTCCTCGACCTCGTGGCTGACCGTCTCGACCATCTCGCCCACCGAGAGCCGCTCGCCCCGGTGAGCACGGATGCGCTGGTCGGCCAGCTGCGACAGCCGCCGCCACGAGTCGGCGCGCAGCAGCTGCTCCGGGTGCCGGGGCAGCTTCACCTCGGCCGGGCGGTCGGTGCGGCCGAAGCCGAGCAGGTGGTGCTCCTCCCGGCGCCGCTGCAGCGCGCCGGACCGACGCAGACGGAGGACGAAGCGCCGCAGCACGCCTCGATGGTAGGCGTGCTGCGGCGCGAGCGACAGCCCGGGTGCGTCCCGGGCCGGTCGCTCAGTCCCGCTTCGCGGTGCGGGCCGTGCCGCCGCGGTCCGTCTGGCGGGCGGCGGCCTCGTCGCGCGGCACCTCGGTGCCGTCCTGGTCCTCGTCCACGGCCCCGTGGGCCGCGACCGCGTCCTTGATGGAGGCGTTCGGGTCGCGCTTGATGCTGATCAGGCTGGCGACGGTGGCGACCGCCATGGACACCACGATGACGATCAGCGACAGGCCGGTGCCGATCTCGGGCACGGCGGTGATGTGCTCGCCGCCGTTCAGGAACGGCAGCTCGTTCTCGTGCAGCGCGTGCAGGATCAGCTTCACGCCGATGAACGCCAGGATGAAGGCGATCCCGTACTTCAGGTACTTCAGGCGCTCGACCAGGTCGCCCAGCAGGAAGTAGAGCTGGCGCAGCCTCATCAGGGCGAAGATGTTGGCCGTGTAGACGATGAACGGGCTGCTCGTGATGCCGAATATGGCCGGGATCGAGTCGAGCGCGAATAGCACGTCGGTGGCGCCGATGGCGATCAGCACGATCAGGATCGGCGTGAACATCTTCTTGCCGTTCACCGTCGTGCGCAGCTTGCCGCCGTCGTACTCGTCCGTCACGGACAGGCGTCGCTTCGCGAAGCGGATCAGCGCCGTGTCGGTCGCGTCGCCGTGGTCGCCGCCGAAGGCCTGCGTGATGGCGGTGTAGATCAGGAAGGCGCCGAACAGGTAGAAGATCCAGCTGAAGTTCTCGATCAGCTGCGCGCCGATCAGGATGAAGATGCCGCGGAAGATCAGCGCCAGGATGATGCCGATCATCAGCACCTCCTGCTGCCGCGTCTTCGGCACGGCGAAGCCCGCCATGATCACGATGAAGACGAACAGGTTGTCGATCGACAGCGAGTACTCGGTCAGCCAGCCGGCGACGAACTCGGTGGCGACCGTCGCGCCGGCGACGAAGAACAGCACGCCGGCGAAGATCAGCGCCAGCACCACGTAGAAGACGACCCACAGGGTCGACTCCCGGGTGGACGGCACGTGGGGTCGGCGGTAGGCCAGGACGATGTCGGCGACCAGGATCAGGACGATCGCGGCGAGCGACACCACCTGGAACAGCACGGGGATCTCGGGCACGGGGCTCCTTGCAGGCAGGGCGGGACGGCGAACGTCTCTCCCCGCCCGCGGTCGGGCGCCCCACACCCGGATCCGCTGACGGCGCGGATCGTGCTGACGGACGTGCGGTGTCGGGATACTCCCCTTCGCGCACCGCACCCTACTGGCACGCCCGCGCGACGCGCCCGCGCCCGCCCGGCGGATCGGCAGGCGATGGGCACCCGGCATGCAGGGGATGCGGATCGCGCACCCACGTGACGCCGGGGTCCAGCCCAGTCGCTGCGCACAGTCTGGGGTCTTCTCAAAGATCGAGGGGATCGATTCTTCATGTCAGAGCGCAACACGTTCATCCGCAGCCTTCACGACGTCGGCATGGCCGCCTGGTTCGGCGGCAGCCTGATGGGGGCGATCGGCCTGAACGGCGGCGCGGCCGTCGCGAAGGACCCGGCCGAGCGCCTCCGGGTGTCGAGCGCCGGCTGGGCGAAGTGGACCCCGGTGCAGCTGGCCGCGATCGCCGTGCACGGCGTGGGCGGCATCGGGCTGATGATCGCCAACCGCGGCCGCATCGAGAAGCAGCCGGGCGTCGGCGCGAACACGGCCGTGAAGCTGGTCATCACCGGCGTCGCCGGTGCCGCGAGCGTCATCGGCGGGCTGGCCGGAGCCGCGATCGCCAAGCACGCCGACGAGGGCGCCGCGGGCGTCACCGAGCCCGGCGACGACAGCTCGAAGGAGCTCGCCACCGCGCAGCGGGTCGAGAAGGTGACCCAGTGGCTGATCCCGCTGTCGACCGGCGTGCTCATCGTCCTCGGCGCGCAGCAGGGCGAGCAGCAGCGCCCTGCCGCCGGCTACCTGCAGGCCTTCGGCCAGCGGGCGAAGAGCGTCGTCGGCCGCTGAGCCCCTCCGGCGCGGCGTCGATGTCCTCCTCGGAGGGTCGCGACGCCGCGCCTCAGACCGCTGGCCTGCCGCGCGCGACCAGCACGGCGGCCGCGAGCATCACGGTGCCCCAGACGAAGCCGGCCGGGTCGAGGCCGATCTGCATCGCCCAGAAGGGCGGGACGACCGCCAGCGCCAGTGCGACCGCCAGGCGTCGCGCGGACGGCGGTGGACCGGCCGTTCGCGGTCCGCGCTCGAAGCGGGCGACCGCGAGGGAGATCAGCAGCAGCACCCCGAGGACGAGCAGGTCGGCCGGGACCCTGCTCCACCACCAGGCGGCGGTGCCGGGAGCGGGCACGACCGTCGGCGCGACCAGCGCGGTCGCCGCGACGGCGATCACCACCAGCAGGTGCCACAGGTAGATCGTCATCAGGCGGCTGCCGGCGAGGCCGACGACGGCCTGTGCCGGACGGGTGGCCATCAGCCGGGCGAGCGCCGGCCGCACCAGCACGAACACCGCCGCCTGCCCGAGGCCGACCAGCACCAGCGGGACGGTCGGCGGGTTCAGGTTCGTCAGCATGTCCGGCGAGTAGGACCCGGAGCTCCCGAGCAGCCCGACGCCGGTGAACGCGACCGCGGCCAGCAGCACCAGCGCCCACCGGGGCAGCCGCTGCAGGGAGCCGTCGGCGTAGAAGAAGCCCAGCTGCTGCACGAGCGGCCAGACGAGGAGCAGGTTCAGCAGGCCGACGGTCGTGACGCCCGTCGCGTACCGCACCGCGTCGACCGCGATGCAGCCGGCCAGCGGCACGAGCACGCCGGCCGCCGGGTGGTCGCGGTGCACGCGGATCATGAACGGCACCGCCGCCTGGCAGATCAGGTAGGCGGCGAGGAACCAGAGCGGCATCCCGAGCCCGTGCGCCAGCAGCCGCGCCATCGGCAGCGGCAGCCCGAGCGCGACGGCCAGCCAGACCAGCCCGCCCACGGCCGCGAACCAGACCAGCGCGGGCGTGCCCAGGCGCAGCAGGCGGGGGCGGAGGAAGTCGCGCGCGCCGCCGCCGCGGCGCTCCACGGACGCCCAGCCCTGCCAGGAGGCGAACCCGCCCAGCACGAAGAACAGCGGCATCAGCTGGCCGAACCAGCTGGCGACCGGGAACCAGGGCCGGCCCTGCAGCACGTTGCGCCAGCCGACCGCGCCGTCCGGCTCCACGACCAGGCCGAGCATCAGCGAGTGCAGCACGACCACCGCCAGCACGCAGCACACCCGCACCAGGTCGACGGGCAGGTCGCGGGTCGCGAGCAGTCGCCGCCGCTCGTCCAGGGTCGTGGTCATGGCCGCTCCGCTCCCCCGCGGGCGCCTCCCTCGGAGGGCTCGATGGTGGAGTCCCGGCGGTCGATCCCGCGGAACGTTGTGTCGATCCGACAACCACGACCGCTGCCGCCGCTCGCCGACGGTCTTCCGCGGCAACGCTGCCCGGGAGTTCCAGGGCGGCCGCCGGCACCGCCCGCGGCCTCGCGGAGCCTTCCGCTGCTGATCGGACGGAGCGCAGCGGCGCGGGAGCAGCAGGGAGCCCCGTCGGCGCGGGGTGCCGGGCCGGGGTCAGGCGGCGCGGTGGGCCAGTGCGTCCTCGGCGGCGACCCACGGCAGCATCGCGCACTTCACGCGGGCCGTGTACTTCGAGACGCCGCCCAGCGCGACGGCGTCGCCCAGCAGCTCCTCGTCCGGCTCGATGCGGCCCTTGGACCGCATGGCGGTGCGGAACAGCGCGATGCGCGACCCCAGGTCGTCCAGGGTCAGGCCGGGCGCCAGCTCGGCGAGGATCGACGCGGAGGCCTGCGAGATCGCGCAGCCCTCGCCGTCCCAGCGCACCGCGCGCACCACGTCGCCGTCCAGGTGCAGCTGCACGGTGACCTCGTCGCCGCAGGTCGGGTTGACCTGGTGGCTGGAGGCGTCCGCCCCGTCGTGCAGGCCCTTGGCGCGCGGGTGCCTCGACAGGTCGAGGATCAGCTCCTGGTACAGCGAGCCCGTGCCGCTCACGAGCGCACCCCGAAGAAGCGCACGGCCTGGACGGTCGCCTCGAGGAAGCGGTCGACCTCGTCCTCGGTCGTGTAGACGTAGCCGCTCGCGCGGGTCGAGGCGGTGACGCCGAGCCGGCGGTGCAGGGGCTGCGCGCAGTGGTGGCCGACGCGTACGGCGACACCGGCCTCGTCGAGCACCTGGCCCACGTCGTGCGCGTGCACCCCGTCGACCACGAAGCTCGCGAGCCCCACGCGCGGCGCACCGGGTCGCGGGCCGAGCAGGCGGACGCCGTCGATCGCGTCGAGGCCCTCCGCCAGCCGGTCGCCGATGGCGGCCTCGTGCGCCGCGACCCGCTCCATGCCGACGCCCTGCAGGTAGCGCACCGCCTCCGCCAGGCCGATCGCCTGCGAGGTGGGCTGCGTGCCCGCCTCGAAGCGCTGCGGCGCCGGCAGGTACTCGCTGCGCTCCATCGTCACCGTCGTGATCATCGAGCCGCCGGTGAGGAACGGCGGCAGGGCGTTCAGCACCTCGCGACGGCCCCACAGCGCCCCGATGCCGGTGGGCCCCAGCATCTTGTGGCCGGAGAAGGCGACCAGGTCGACGCCCAGCGTGCGCACGTCGAACGGCAGGTGCGGCACGGACTGGCACGCGTCGAGCACCGTGAGCGCGCCGTGCTCCCGTGCCAGCGCGACCAGGTCGGCGACCGGGTTGACGGCGCCCAGCACGTTGGAGACGTGGCTGAAGGCCAGCACCCGCGTGCGCGGGCCGACGATGCGCGCCGCCTCGTCCATGCGGAGCGCGCCGTCGTCGTCCACGGGGATCCAGCGGAGCGTCGCGCCGGTTCGCAGCGCCAGCTCCTGCCACGGCACGAGGTCCGCGTGGTGCTCCAGCTCGGTGACGACGACCTCGTCGCCCTCCCGCAGCCGGAACCGGTCGGCCTCCGCGCCCCCGCGGCCGGCGGAGGCGTTGCCGATCGCGCCCGCGACCAGGTTGAGGGCGGCGGTGGCGCCGGAGGTCCAGACCACCTCGTCGTCGTCCGCACCGATGAAGGCCGCGACCGTGCCGCGCGCCTCCTCGAACCGCTCGGTGGCCTCCGCGGCGAGGGTGTGCGCGCCCCGGTGCACGGCGGCGTGCTCGTGCTCGACGTAGGCGACCTCGGCGTCGAGCACCTGCCGCGGGCGCTGGCTGGTCGCCGTGGAGTCCAGGTAGACCAGGCCCTCGCGCTGCAGCAGCGGGAAGTCGCGGCGCAGCGCCAGCACCTCGTCCGTGCTGAGCGCCGGGGCTGCGGGAGCCGTCAGGGTCACCGGGTCCTCCTCGTGGGCATCGGACAAGGGTACGGAGGCGCGGGGCCGCGCCCGCGCGGTTCAGCCCTCCGCGAGCGGCACGTCCAGGTGCTCCGCCAGCCAGCGCTGCGCCCGGTCGGTCAGGGCGCGGGCGGGCGGGGTGGACCTCGCCCAGTTCTCGAAGCCGTGCGGGGCGCCGCGGACGACGTCGACCGCGACGGGCACGCCCGCCCGCCGCAGCGCGTCGGCGTAGGCCGCGTCCTCCTCAGCGAACAGCTCGACGTCGCCCCAGGTGATGAAGGCGGGCGGCAGCCCGGTCAGGTCGGTGCGCCGCGCGGGCACGGACCAGGTCGGCGCGCCGGGCAGCCCCGGCTCCTGCCCCAGGTAGGCGGACCAGCCGTGCCGGTTCCTCCGGTTGTCCCAGACGAAGTGGCCGCGGACGTCGAGGGAGCGGTCGGCCGCCGTGCGGTCGTCGAGCATCGGCGCGAACAGCCACTGGGCGACGGGCGCGGCGCCCTCGTCGTGCAGGCGCTGCACCAGGGCCGCGGCCAGTCCGCCACCGGCGCTCTCGCCGCCGACGGCCTTGCGCGCCGGGTCGACGCCCAGCCGACGCGCGTGCTGCTGCAGCCATCCCCACGCCGCGTGCACGTCGTCGAGCGCCGCGGGGAACGGGTGCGTCGGCGCGAGCCGGTAGTTCGCGGAGACGACCACGACCCCGAGGCGCCGGGCGGTGCCGCCGCAGAGCGCCTCGTCCTGCCTGGCATCGCCGATCGTCAGCCCGCCGCCGTGGATCCACAGCAGCGCCGCGGGGCCCGACGCCCGCCTGGGGCGGTAGACCCGCACGGAGGCGGCGCCGACGCGGAGCGTGCGGATGACGAGGTCCGGGAAGCGGGGCGCGGGCGCGAGCCGCAGCGCCGCCGTCACCAGCGGCGCGGGCAGGTCGGGCAGGCGCTGGATGCGCCGCGTCGCCGCCCGCAGCGCCGGGTCGACGTCCTCGATCGTGATGCGTTCCACCGCTCCCCCTCCTCCTTCGCCGATCAGGAGATCCGAGCAGTCCGCGGCCGGAACCCCTGACCGGCGGAGGATGCCACCGCTAGAACTCGAGCAGGTGGTCGCGCAGGCCGCCGCCGCCGAAGCCCTGCCGCAGGACGCCGCGTCGGCGCAGGATCGGGACCAGCTCGTCCAGCATCCGGTGCAGCGTCACCGGGTGCAGGTCGCCGGACAGGATGAAGCCGTCGTTGTCCGCCTCGTCGCCGAACTGCTCGACGAGGTCCGCGAACTCCTCCGCCGTGCCGACCAGCCCCGTGCGGTCGAGGATGCGGCCCTTGCGCACCTTGCGGGCCAGCAGCTCGCGCAGCGGCACCTCGCGCGCGTCGGGCGCCTTGCCGAGCAGCCCGCGGATCGTGCCCGCCGAGACGTGCTCGGCGAAGATCGCGAGGTCCAGCGGCCGGTCCGGGTCCTGCGCCGTCAGGTCGGTCTCGAGGTCGCTCGACCACGCCTCGGCGGCCTCGCGCAGCTGCTCGTCGGTCGGGTTCGCGGAGGCCGCCACCAGGCGATCGGCCTCCTGCGGGCTGGACACCAGCTCCGGCTTGATGACGAACAGGATGCGGATCGGCCCCGCCGCCCGGCGGTCCTCCCCCACCGAGGCGAGCACCTTGGCGCGGTACTCCCTGACGCTCTCGACGTCGAGCGGCGCCAGCGCCAGCTGCACGTCGGAGTGGGTGCCCGCGAACGCGAGCCCGCGCGGGCTGCCGCCCGGCGAGACGATCGTCGGGTCGCCCCAGCGGGTCGGCACCGCGTTCAGCGGCCCGCTGAGCGTGAAGTGCTCGCCGACGTGCTGCACGGGGCGCAGGCGGTCGCCGCGCGCGTAGTGCCCGCTCGAGGCGTCCTCCACCAGCACGTCGTCGTCCCAGCTGTGCCACAGGTCGTGCAGCAGGTGCGTCCACTCGTCGGCGCGGTCGTAGGCGGCGTCGTGGCCCACCTGCTGGGCGCCGAAGTGCCGGGCGCTGCCCGTGTCGGTGACGACGTTCAGGCCGAAGCGGCCGCGGGACAGCCCCTGCAGGGTCGCGGCCTGCCGGGCCGCGAGGTAGGGCGGGGTCGCCCCCGCGTTCACCGTCGGGGTGATGCCCAGGTGCTCGGTGACGTCGAAGAGGTACGGCACGAGCATCAGCGGGTCGTGCTTCGGCCCGCCGTACGCCTTCCGGGTGCGCAGGTCGAGGGTCTCCGGGTTCCCGAGCGACAGCGCGTCCTCGATGATCAGCAGCTCGAACCCGGCCTGCTCCAGCTCGCGGGCCGACTGCTGGTAGAGCCGCGGCTCCGTCCAGGTCCAGTTCCACTCCCAGTAGGGGCGCGCCCAGCCCTGCGGCCCGAAGCCGCGGCTGAAGAACCAGCCGAAGTGCTGCGGGCGGCTCATGAGACGACCGCGAGCGCCGGCTCCTCCTGCAGCGCGGGCAGCCGCTCGAAGCACCGCTGCAGGTCGCCGATCAGGTCGTCCACGTCCTCCACGCCGATCGAGAGGCGCAGCATCCCGGGCCCGATGCCGGAGGCGGCCAGCTGCTCGGCGGAGCGGTGCGCGTGGGTCGTCGTGGCGGGGTGCAGCACCAGCGAGCGCACGTCGCCCAGGTGCGTCATGCGGCTGAACAGCGTGAGGGCGTCGGAGAAGCGGCGGGCCGCCTCCTGCCCGCCCTTGATCGTGAAGGCGAAGACCGAGCCCTGCCCGCGCGGCAGGAGGCGCTGCCCGAGCGCGTGGTACGGGCTGGACTCGAGGCCGGCGTGGTCGACGGACTCGACCTCGTCCCGGGTCTCGAGCCAGCGCGCGATCGCGAGGGCGCTGCCCGACTGCCGCTCGACGCGCAGCGACAGCGTCTCGATGCCCTGCCCGATCAGGAAGGCGTTGAAGGGCGCGGGGGCCGGTCCCAGGCGGGCGGCGGACACGCCGCGGGCGTAGGCCATGAAGGCGTCGCGGCCGAACCTCTCCACGAACGACGCGCCCTCGAGGAACGGGTCGGGCTCGGTGAGCGGCGCGGACGGCCGCTCGGAGGCGCCCCAGTCGAAGCGCCCCCCGTCGACGACCACGCCGCCGAGCGCCGTGCCGTGGCCGGCCAGGAACTTGCTGGCGGAGTGCACCACGACGTCCGCGCCCAGCTCGAGGGGCCGCTGCTGGTACGGGGTCGCCAGCGTGTTGTCGATCACCAGCGGAAGCCCGTGCGCGTGCGCGACCCGCGCGACCAGCTCGACGTCGAGCAGGTCGTTCTTCGGGTTCGGGATGCCCTCGCCGAAGAGCAGCCGCGTGTTCGGCCGGATCGCCCGCTCCCACGCCGCCGGGTCGTTGTGGTCGCGCACGAAGTCGACCGTGATGCCGAAGCGCGCCAGGTTGTGCTCGAAGAGGTTGCGCGAGCCCTCGTAGATGCTGTCGGCGCTCAGGATGTGGTCCCCGGCCTGCAGGATCGACATGACGGTCAGGGCGACGGCGGCCTGCCCGGTGCCGACGAGCAGCGCGTCCGCGCCGCCCTCCAGCAGGGCGACCTTGCGCTCGACCGCGGCGGTGGTCGGGTTGCCGAGCCGCGTGTAGCTGTAGCCCTCCACCGTGCCGGCGAAGCGGCCCTCGGCCTGGTCGAAGTCGTCGAACACGAAGCCGGCCGACAGGTGCAGCGGCGCCACCCGCGCGCCGTACTCGCGGGCGGGCGACACCCCGCCGTGGACCTGCTGCGTGCTGAACCCGAACTGCGGCATGCCCGCAAGGGTGGCGGACTCCGTCGCGGCCGCGCAGCAATGTGACGGTCCGCGACACGGCGGTGCTGCTCCTGCCGCCGAGGAGGGCGGCGGGTCAGCCCAGCAGCTCGACCCCGAACCCGCCCACGACGGTCCGCACCTCGTCGAGGTAGCGCTGCGCCTGCTCGCTCAGCCGGACGCCCGGCCGGCCGATCCAGCCGATCTCGATGCGCTCGTCGACGTCGAGCGGGATCGCCACGATGGCGGGATCGAGGTCGTCGCTGACGATGCCCGTCGAGATCGTGTAGCCGTCGAGCCCGATCATCAGGTTGAAGATCGTCGCGCGGTCGGAGACCCGGATCTCCCGGCGGCTCGACACGGTGGAGAGGATCTCCTCCGAGAGGTAGAAGGAGTTGTTCGCGCCCTGGTCGAACGCCAGCCGCGGCAGGTCGACGAGGTCGTCCAGGGTTACGCGCTCACGGCCGACCAGGGGGTTCGTCCGCGACACGAAAATGTGCGGCTCGGCGACGAAGACCGGGTGGAAGGCCAGCCCGGAGTCGCGCAGCAGCTTGTCGAGCACCCGCTCGTTGAACTCGTTGCGGTACAGGATCCCGAGCTCGCTGCGCAGCGTCCGGACGTCCTCGATGATGTCCCACGTGCGGGTCTCGCGCAGCGAGAACTCGTACTCGGCCGCGCCGCTCGACCGCACCATGCGCACGAAGGCGTCGACCGCGAACTAGTAGTGCTGCGCCGAGACCCCCAGCAGCCGGCGCGACGGCGGACGCCCCAGGTAGTGCTGCTCGAGCAGCGACGCCTGCTCGACCACCTGCTTGGCGTAGCCCAGGAACTCGACGCCGTCCGACGTCGGCGAGACCCCGCGGGCGGAGCGGAGCAGCAGCGTGCGCCCGACCCGCGCCTCCAGGTCCTTCATGGCCGCGGACAGGGTCGGCTGCGCCACCCACAGCAGCTCGGCCGCGGAGGAGATGGAGCCCTCGGCGGCGACCTCGATGAAGTACTGCAGCTGCTGCAGGGTGATCCCGCTGGAGCGTTGAGGCACAGGCGCAGCCTATGGGATGGCATAGTCGTCGTCAGTTACCCGATGACCTGGTCGACCAGCGATGATCGATGCAGCCCCGCTCGACCGCGTGCGGGGCACCACCGACGGATGGGCACCCCCGTGGCGCACGACTTCACGTTCCGCATCGACACGACCCGCTTCGACGAGGACTACTCGCCGGCCGAGGCGTCCCGGCTCACGACGAACTTCGCCAACCTGGCGCGCGGCGAGCACCGCCGGCAGAACCTGCGGAACGCGCTCGGCATGATCGAGCGCCGGGTGAACGACCTCGCCGGCGGGCACGGCGCGGACGGGGACCGCTGGGCCGTGGAGCTCGACATCGTCTCCGCCGGGCTGCGGCTGTCGGCCGACGGCGAGGACCGAGAGTTCCCGCTGATCGAGGTGCTCGACGTGACGGTCGTCGACCGTCGCACCGGGCAGCGGCACGCCGGGATCGTCGGCAACAACTTCTCCTCCTACGTGCGCGACTACGACTTCAGCGTGGTGCTGCCGGCGGCGAAGGAGGCCGCGGGCGCTCCGGTGATCCCGCCCGACTTCGGCGAGCTGCACGGCCGGCTCTTCGAGCGCTTCCTGGAGTCGGAGGCCTACCGCGAGCGCTACGCGCAGCCGCCCGTCGTCTGCATCAGCGTCTCCACCAGCAGGACCTACCGCCGCACCCCGACCGTGCACCCCGTGCTCGGGGTCGAGTACGCGCAGGACGCCCACTCGGCGACGGACGAGTACTTCGGGCGCATGGGCCTCTCGGTGCGGTTCTTCATGCCGCCGGGCGGGGTCGCGCCCCTGGCCCTGTACCACCGCGGCGACCTGCTGGCGGACTACACGGACCTGCAGCTGGCCGGCACCGTCGGCGTGATGGAGACGTTCCAGCGGATCTACCGCCCCGAGATCTACAACGCGGGCACCGCGGCCGGCGAGGTGTTCCGGCCGAGCCTCGACCACGACGACTGGTCCCGCACGGAGGTGGGCTACGACCGCGACGAGCGCAGCCGGCTCGCCGTCGTGCAGGGCCGGTACACGGCGGACCACCTGATGGCGCCCCACGGCGGGGCGCTGGCCGAGTGGGCCGCCGAGCGCCCGGTGCTCGCCCGATGAGCGGGCCCGGGGCCGACGTGCCCGCGCTGCTGCCCACCTCCATCGTCGGCAGCCTGCCGAAGCCGTCGTGGCTGGCGGAGCCGGAGCGGCTGTGGTCCCCCTGGAAGCTGCAGGGCGGGACGCTCGTCGAGGGCAAGCAGGACGCGCTGCGCGCCGTCGTGCAGGAGCAGCGGCGCCGCGGCATCGACGTGCTGAGCGACGGCGAGCAGACCCGGCAGCACTTCGTCACGACGTTCATCGAGCACCTGAGCGGGGTCGACTTCGAGCACAAGGAGACGGTGCGGATCCGCGCCCGCTACGACGCGGACGTGCCGACCGTCGTCGGCGAGGTGCGCCGCGACCACCCCGTGTTCGTGGAGGACGCGGCGTTCCTGCGCACCCTCACCGACCAGCCGATCAAGTGGGCCCTGCCCGGGCCAATGACGATGGTGGACACCCTCGCCGACCGCCACTACGGCAGCCGCGAGAAGCTGGCGTGGGAGTTCGCGGGCATCCTGAACCAGGAGGCGCGCGAGCTGGAGGCGGCGGGCGTCGACGTGATCCAGTTCGACGAGCCGGCCTTCAACGTCTTCTTCGACGAGGTGCGGGACTGGGGCGTCGCGGCGCTCGAGCGGGCCGCGGAGGGCCTCCGCGCGGAGACCGTGGTGCACATCTGCTACGGCTACGGCATCAAGGCGAACACCGACTGGAAGGCGTCGCTCGGGTCGGAGTGGCGGCAGTACGAGCAGTTCTTCCCCCTGCTGCAGCAGTCGTCGATCGACACGGTCTCGCTGGAGGCGCAGCACTCGCACGTGCCGATCGACCTGGTCGAGCTGATCCGCGGCAAGAAGGTGATGCTCGGCGCGATCGACGTCGCGACGGAGCAGGTCGAGACGCCGGAGGAGGTCGCGGCCGTGCTGCGGGACGCGCTGCGCTTCGTCGACGCGGACAAGCTGGTGCCCAGCACGAACTGCGGGATGGCGCCCCTGCCGCGGCGGGTGGCGCAGGAGAAGCTGTCCGCCCTGGCGGCGGGCGCGGCGATCGTCCGCGACGGGCTCGCAGCCGGCTGAGGCCCGCCGACCGGACGCTCGGCCCGTTCGGCGGCCTCGGCCGCCGATCGACCGCATCGTCACGGACCTCCCGGTCGCCGGGAGGTCCGTGCCGAGGTCAGTTCGACAGCTGGGCCAGGTCCGGCAGGGTGATGAGGCCGGTCTCGACCGGCACCTCCTCCGCCCCCAGCATCAGGAACTTGCCGCCGTAGGCCGGCAGGGCGATGCGGAACGAGTGCAGGTCGTCGACCGTGCCGCAGTCCTCCCCGCTCGCCGCGCACACCACGGTGCGACGCGGCGGCAGCGCGTCGGAGTGCACGGTGCCCTCGATCGGCTGGCCGCTGAAGTTGATGACGGTCACCTGCATCGGGGCGTCGGCGTCGTTCGCATCGCCGCCGTCGAGGCGGTGCACCATCACGAGCATCGACGGGTGCGAGACCGACGGGATGTCGATCTGCGACCCGACGGCGATGCCGTGGCGGTCCCGCACCTCCAGGATGCGGCGCAGGCCGTTGGCGAAGGACTCGTCGTCCTCCAGCTGCTCGGTCAGCGGGCCGTACAGGGACCGGGCCCGCGGCATGCCGGCGTTCGACGGAGCGTCGCCCGGCACGAGTCCCAGCAGGTCGTGCGCCCCGCGCTCGATCCACCGGGTGTCGCCCTGGTCGATCAGCGACTGCACCGCCTCCGCGGGCAGCGGCAGGGAGCCCGTGAGGTCCCAGCCCGACAGCGCGAAGACGCCGGGCTGCCACGCGTTGAACATGGCCATCGCCAGGTGCGCGTCCCGGATCGCGGGCACGTCCTCGTCGTGGATGTCGTCCAACGTCTTGAAGCCGCGTGCGGCGGCGATGACGGAGGCGGAGGTGCAGGCGATGCCGTTCTGCGTGAACACCCGGTTGTAGTCGGCCGCCGGCGCCGTGATGCCGTGCGTGAGGTCCGCGCGGATCGTCTCGGCCAGCTCGAGGCCCGTGACGGTGCGGCCCCGGAACGGGAACTCGTCCGCGGCGTGCCGCGTCGCCCAGTGCACCAGCTCGTAGGTCAGCTCGTCGTGGTTCTGCAGCGCGTGCACCAGCGACACCGGCTCCACGCCAGTCGCCAGCGAGGTGCGCAGCGTCAGGCGCAGGAACTCGGTGTCCCCCGTGACCAGCGCGTGCTGGTAGGCGGGCCGGTTGATGAAGTCGTAGGAGAGGTCCGCGCCGACCCGGCCGGTGTCGCGGATGTCCTCCATCGTCAGGTTCAGCTCCTGGAACGTGAAGCCGCCGACCTTGCGCACCATGCCGGCGATGAAGTGGTTCGCCGCCTCCGACAGCGGGTGCCCCTCCGACCAGCCGGGCGTGCCCTCCGCGCTCTTCTCGACGCCCAGGAAGCCGTTCGCGTCCAGGCGCAGCGCGCTGGTGCCCAGGTCGCCCAGCGAGTGCAGGGCGTCGCCGATGACCAGGCGCATGCCGGCGAACGTGGGGTCCAGCCAGTTGATGGAGGGCTGCCCCTCCTTGAAGTAGTGCAGGTAGACCCAGCGCCGGGTGCGGCCGTCGACGCCGAGCACGGGCGGGGTGACGCTCCAGTTGGTCTCCTTGACCCCCGGCTGGAAGAAGATCACGCGCTGCAGCTCGCCGATGATGAAGCCCCGCTCGGCGAGCGCCGACTCGGACGCGCGGTCCAGGTTCACCGCGTCGCGCCCGGCCGGGACCTCCGGCAGCAGACCCCACTCCTCCTCCGGGATCTCGACCATGTGGTAGATCCCGGGGTAGTCCTCGTAGGCCATCTCGGCCAGGCGGAAGTCGGCGCCCTTGCCGGTGTGGCCCGGCACGATGTCGTCGATCACGCTGCCGCCGTAGCGCTCGGCGGTCTCGGTGAGGCGGCGGAACTCCTCGTCGTCGCCGAAGATCGGGTCGATCTGGGTGGAGATGCGGTCGAAGTGGCCGTCGACGCTGGCCGTGGCCTGCCAGCCCACGATGCCGCCGGCGCGCTTCACGGGGCCGGTGTGGACGCCCGTGATGCCGATGGTCTGGAACGCGGTCCACAGCCGGTTGCTGGCGATGGCGGCGAGGAACGAGGTGCCCTGCGTCGTCACGAGCGAGATCGGGTAGGCCGTGAACCAGACCGACGCCGTCTCG
The DNA here is from genome assembly GCA_022701925.1 of Microbacteriaceae bacterium. Classification (GTDB taxonomy): domain Bacteria; phylum Actinomycetota; class Actinomycetes; order Actinomycetales; family Microbacteriaceae; genus Amnibacterium. The sequence continues at coordinate 2,028 of JAKONM010000221.1, read as the reverse complement.
ATGGCCTTCCGCGGGTTCGGCCGCGCGTAGGGGTTGCGCCACATGCTCGGCTGACCCGACAGCTGCCGGGCCAGCACGTCGGCGTCGGACAGCATCGACTGACCTGCCAGCCAGCCGATGTACGAGGGGTTGGAGGCGTCGGCCGCCCGCGGGTCCGCCAGCGCACGGCGCACGCCGCCCGCCCGCAGGGAGGCCCGCGGACGGAGCCGGGCGGGGCGCGCGGCGAACCGCTGCTCGTCGTAGGTGATCTCGCTGACCTCGGGCTCGCCCTCGAGTTCGTCCATGCCGTCGCTCCCCGTCTCACGCACCGCGGCTCGGGCTGCGCCCGCCGGGGACAAGTCTGGGGCGCGCGCCTCCCGCGCCGCTCAGCGCACGCACAGCGAACGCCCCCCGGCGGCCCTCAGTCGTCGGAGACGCTGATCGAGACCTCGATGTTGCCGCGGACGGCCTTCGAGTACGGGCAGCCCTCGTGCGCCAGCCGGGCCAGCTCCTCCGCCTGCTGCTGGTCGAGGCCGGGCAGCACCACCTCCAGGTGCACGGCCAGACCGATGTCGTCGCCGTCGCGCTGCAGGCTGACGCGGGCGCCGACCGACGAGTCGGTCACGTCCGTCTTGGCGGCCCGCGCGGCGCCCTGCAGCGCGGAGTGGAAGCAGGCGGCGTAGCCGGCGGCGAACAGCAGCTCGGGGTTCAGCCCGGCGCCGGACCCGCCCAGCTCCTTCGGCGCGGCCATCTCGGCGTCGAGGGCGCCGTCCGCGGTGCGGACGTGGCCGTTGCGGCCGCCGCCCGTGGAGATCGCCTCGGCGGTGTACAGCGTGTCTGCGGTCATGGCCCGATCCTCCCCCGGCCAGCAGGGAGGCGGCCGCGGGCGCCGATCGCGCCCGGATGCCGCAGCAGCCCGCCGCGCCGCAGGGCGCGCGCGCGGCCCGGAAGGCGCAGACTGCGCGGGTGGAGGCGCGTCCGACGGGGGGCGCGGCGGACGAGGGAGCGCGCATGAGCGGGTCGGCGGACACGGGCGGCACGACGCGGACGGACGCCGGCGAGGTCGGCGCCGAGCCGCAGCCGGCCGCGCAGGACGAGCACCCGCAGCACGACGAGCACCCGGAGCACGTCGAGACGCCGGAGGCCGACGAGCACGGCGCCGACGGCCACGGCGGCCCGCCCCGCGGCCTGGCGGTGGCCGCGCTGGCCGCGCTCGGCGTGGTGTTCGGCGACATCGGCACCAGCCCGCTGTACGCGCTGAAGACGGTGTTCACGATCGACGGCGGCATCGTGAAGGCGAACGAGAGCGACGTCTACGGCGTCGTGTCGCTGATGTTCTGGAGCGTCACGATCATCGTGTCGATCAAGTACCTGGGCGTGCTGATGCGCGCGGACAACGACGGCGAGGGCGGCGTGATGGCCCTGGCCGCCCTGGCGCAGCGCCTCTACAAGGGCCGGGGACGGTCGGTCACCCCGCTGCTCGTGATCGGCATCGTGGGCGTCGCCCTCTTCTACGGCGACTCCGTGATCACCCCGGCGGTCAGCGTGCTGTCGGCGGTGGAGGGGCTGGAGGTCGCGACCCCGGGCGTCTCCCACCTGGTCGTGCCGATCGCGATCGCGATCCTCACCGCCCTGTTCCTGGTGCAGCGGTTCGGCACCGGGAAGGTCGGCAACCTGTTCGGCCCGGTGATGGTGCTGTGGTTCGTCGTGATCGCGGTGGCCGGCGCCGCGATGGTGGCGCGGTACCCGAACGTGCTGCAGGGCCTGTCGCCCACGTGGGCGGTCGCCTTCGTGGTCGCGCACCCCGGCATCGCCTTCGTCGCGATGGGCGCCGTGGTGCTGGTCATCACCGGAGCGGAGGCGCTGTACGCCGACATGGGCCACTTCGGCCGCTCCCCGATCCGTCGGGCCTGGTTCTTCGTCGTCTTCCCGGCGCTGACCCTGAACTACCTGGGGCAGGCCGCGCTGGTGCTGCACCAGCGCGGCGCCACCAGCAACCCGTTCCTGCTGCTGTTCCCCGCCCCGCTGCAGCTGCCCGTGGTCGTGCTG
>JAKONM010000209.1 GCA_022701925.1 Microbacteriaceae bacterium | reverse complement strand
GCAGCGCGCTGGCGCTCAAGCTGCTGATCCACAGCCCCACCGGTGCGATCGCCGCCGCCGCGACGACCTCCCTGCCCGAGTCGAGGGTGAAGGACAAGAACTACGACTACCGATTCGCCTGGGTGCGCGACCTGGCCTACACGGTCGACGCCCTGCTGCGGTTCGGCCTGCGGGAGGAGCCGCACGCGGCGGTCGCGTGGATGCTGAAGGCGCTGAAGCACAACACGGAGGACGGCATGGCCGTGTTCCTGACGCTGGAGGGCGAGGTCACCTCGTCCATGCGCCGCGAGGACGCCGCCGGCTGGCGAGGCATCGGTCCCGTCATCACCGGCAACGACGCCCACGGGCAGCTGCAGCTGGGCAACTACGCCGACACGATCGGCCTGCTCAGCGCCTACGTCTCGGACGGCAACCTGCTGGACGACGCCTCCAGCCGCCTGCTGGTGCGGCTGGCCGACGACGCGTGCGTGCAGTGGACGAAGAAGGACAGCGGCATGTGGGAGCTGCCGAAGACCCGGCACTACGTGTCCAGCAAGATGGCGTGCTGGCAGGCGCTCGACGCCGCCTGCCGGCTGCACGACATGGGCTTCGTGCTGCCGCCTCGGGGCACGCGGAAGCGCTGGGAGAAGAACAAGCGGCTGATCCGCCGATGGGTCGAGCAGCACGGCTGGGACGAGCGCCGCGGCGCGTACGTCATGTACAAGGGCAGCAGCGCGCTGGACGCGTCCGTGCTGCTGCACACGGTCAGCGGGTTCGACCGCGGCGAGCGGATGTCCCGCACGATCGACGCCCTGCGCGCGGAGCTGGGCACCGGCCCGCTGATGCACCGCTACACGGGCATGCGCGAGGAGGAGGCGTCGTTCACGGCCTGCGCCTTCTGGACCGTGGGCGCCCTGGCCTGCGTCGGCCGGCTGGACGAGGCCGTCGCGCTGATGGACGAGCTGGTGCTGCAGGTCAACGACGTCGGCCTGATGACGGAGATGATCGACGTCGACTCGGGCGAGTTCATGGGCAACATGCCCCAGGCGCTGAGCCACCTGGCCCTGATCCAGGCCGCCAGCGTGATCCACGAGCTGCGCTGAGCCGGATGCGCCGTCCGCGTCCCGCACACGGTGCTCAGGCGGGGAGTGCGACGGTTGACCGCGTGACGTCCACGCCCGTCAAGCGCTCCCGCCTCCGCACCGCCGGCCGCCTGGCCCTGGGAGGCGCGCTCGTCGTCGCCGGCACCGGGCACCTGACCTTCGTGCGCCGCGCCTTCCAGGGCCAGGTGCCCCGCTCGATCACCGACGCGACGCCCTTCAGCGCGGACGACGTCGTGCTGATGTCGGGCATCGTGGAGATCGGGCTCGGCGCCGCGCTGGTCGTGCTGCCGAAGGAGCAGCGGCGGATCGGCCGGATCGCGGCGGCCTTCTTCACCGCGATCTACCCGGGCAACGTGTCGCAGTGGGCGCGCGGCGACTCCTCGCTCGGCCTCGACACCGACCGCAAGCGCGCGGTGCGGCTGGTCTTCCAGCCGCTGCTGGTGCTGGGCGCGCTCTGGTCCACCGGCTCGATCTGACCCGCCCGGCTCCCGTCCGCGGCGGGAGGGGGTCGGGTCCTCAGGCGATCGGCGCGACCGAGCGCGGGCGCACCAGCACCAGCAGCGCGAGCATCGCCAGCCCGCCGCCGGTGATCGCGATCACCCCGATCGACGAGGCGGACTGGGAGCCGATCACGCCGACGAGCGGTGCCACGACCGCGGCCAGGCCGAAGTTGCCGGCGCCCAGCAGGCTGGCCGCGGTGCCGGCCTCCTCGCCGTGGTGGATCAGGCCCAGCACCTGCACGGAGGGGAACGCGAACCCCGACGCCGTCATGAAGACGAACAGCGGCACCATCAGCACGCCGAGCGGTGCGGACCCGCCGGGCATGCCGAGCAGCGCGACCGCGGCCGCGAGCTGCGCGGTCACGGTGCCGACCAGGATCCACTGCGGCCCGACCCGGCGCATGACGCGGGCGGCGGTCTGCGCACCGGCGATCAGGCCGACCGAGTTCAGCGCGAAGACCAGGCCGTACTGCTGCGGGGTGAGGCCGTAGACCTCCTGCAGCAGGAAGGGCGAGACCGACAGGTAGGCGAAGATGCCCGCGAACTGCATCGCGCCGACGGTCGCGGCGCCGATGAAGACCCGGTCGGTGAGCACGCGGCGGTAGCGGATGCGGGCGGTCACGACGGGGCCGCCCCGCTGCGGGGCCAAGCGGGTCTCGCCGATGCCGACGACGGCCAGGGCCAGCGCGGCGGCGCCGTACAGGGCGAGCGACACGAACAGGCCGCGCCAGTCGAGCACGTGCAGCAGCTGCGAGCCGACCAGCGGGGCCAGGATCGGGGCCGCGCCGCTGACGAGGCCCATGTTCGCGAGCATCCGCACCAGCCGGTGGCCGTGGAAGAGGTCGCGCACCATCGCCGCGGCGACCACGCCGCCGCCCGCCGCGCCGATGCCCTGCAGGAGTCGCAGCACGGTCAGCACCGCGACGTCCGGCGCGAACGCGGCGGCCAGGCACGTGACGACGTGCAGCGCCGCCGCGACCAGCAGCGGGGTGCGGCGCCCGATGCGGTCGCTCCAGGGGCCGACCACCAGCTGGCCGACGGCGAAGCCGAAGACGGTCGCCGAGAGCGTCAGCTGGATCGCGACGTCCGTGGTGCCGAACGAGGCCTGCACCGCGGGGAACGCGGGCAGGTACAGGTCGGTCGTGAAGGGGCCGAGGGCCACGAGCAGGCCGAGGATCACGACGACGGCGGCGCGCGAGCGCGGGCGCAGCAGGTCGCCGGGCGAGACGAGGGGCAGGGCGGCGGTGGACGCGGACATGGCTGTTCCTGGTGGAGGTCGACGGCGGCGGCGCGGGAGGGCGCGAGCGGCGGCGGTCGTGGAGACGGTCGTGCCGACCGGGCTCCGGCGACGACGCGAGGATGACTCGTGGAGGAGCCTCCGTCCGGAAGCGGTTGCGGAGCAAACCGGCGCGCCCGGGCCGTTCTATCGTTGCAAGGGAGCAGCGGGGAGCGGCGGTGGTGCAGCGGGAGCGGGCGACGATCCACGAGGTCGCCGCGCGGGCGGGCGTCTCGGAGGCCACCGTCTCGCGGGCCCTGCGCGGGCTGCAGCACGTGGCCCCCGAGACCGTCGAGCAGGTGCGGCGGGCCGCGGCCGAGCTGGGCTACACCCCGTCGCGCAGCGCGGCCGCGCTCGCCACCGGGCGGGCGCGCACGGTCTCGGTGATCGTGCCCGGCGTCGCCTCCTGGTTCTACGCCGCGGTGCTCGAGGGGGTCGACGACGCCCTGCGCGCGGCCGGGTACACGGTCGGCCTGGTCAGCCTGTCGGCGCCCGACGGCGGTCGGCGGCCGCTCACCGCCGCCGAGCTGCACGCGGGCCAGGCGGAGGCGCACGTCGTGATCGCCTTCGAGCTGGACGACGACGAGCAGGCGCTGCTGCGCGCGACCCCCGCCCCGATCGTCACCGTGGGCGGCGCCGTGGAGGGCGTGCGCGGCATCGGGATCCCGGAGGAGGAGGCCGCGGGGATGGTGGTCGAGCACCTGGCGGCCCTGGGCCACCGGCGCATCGGCCACATCGGCGCGGACCGCGAGGACGGGCTGAACCCCGGCATCGCCGCGGCCCGCCGAGACGCGTGGCGGGCCGCGGTCGCGCGACTGGGGCTGGAGGCCCGGCCGGAGTGGTTCGCCTCCGGCGCCTTCCGCATCGAGGCCAGCCGCGACGCCGCGCTGCGCGTGCTGACGGGGCCCGAGCGGCCGACCGCGATCTTCGCGGCGTCCGACGTCAGCGCCTTCGGGGTGCTGCTGGCCGCCCAGGCGCTGGGCCTGCGCGTGCCGCAGGACCTGTCGGTGGCGGGCATCGACGACCACCCGTACTCGGCCGCGCACGGGCTGACGACCGTGCGTCAGTCCCCGCGCGAGCAGGGGGCCCGGGCCGCCGCGATGCTGCTGCGCGAGCTGGGCGTGCGGGGTCCGGTGCCCCCGGCGACGCCGATCGAGCTGGTCGTGCGCGCCTCCACCGGCCCGCCCGCCTGAGGATCGGGGGCCCCGGCGCCCGCCGCTCGTCGATCCCGCCGTCCGCGGCGACTGGCAGGGTGGAGGCCCGCCGGACGTCCGGCGGCGGAGGGGGAGCGGTGCAGCGACCGAGCGGGGCCGTCGCGGTGACGGGCGGCAGCAGGGGCATCGGCGCGGCCGTCGTGCGGCGGCTGGCGGCGAGCGGCCGCGACGTCGTGATCGGGTACCGCCGCGACCGGGAGGCGGCGGAGCGCGTCGGCCACGAGGCGCGGGCCGCGGACGTGCGCGCCGTGGTGCTGCAGGTCGAGCTGACCGACCCGGCGTCGATCGACGCCTTCTTCGACCGGGCGGAGGCCGTGCTGCCGATCGGCGGCGTCGTCGCCAACGCGGGCGCCGCCACCGTGACCGGGCGGCTGGAGGACCTGCCGGTGCAGGCGCTGCGCCACGACCTCGACGTGCTGGTCACCGGCACGCTGCTCACCCTGCGGCGCGGGGTGCCGGCGCTGCGGCGGGCCGGAGGAGGGGCGATGGTCGCGATCTCCTCCGGCGCCGCGACGCTCGGCAGCCCGGGCGAGTTCGTGCACTACGCGGCCGCGAAGGCCGCCGTCGACGCGATGGTGCTGGGCCTCGGCCGCGAGCTGGCGACCGACGGCATCCGCGTGAACGCCGTGGCGCCCGGCCTCGTCGAGACCGGCTTCCACCTGGACCCCGATCGTCCGGCGCGCATCGCGCCGACCGTGCCGATGCGCCGCTCCGGCGAGCCGCACGAGATCGCGGCCGCGGTGGCCTGGCTGCTGTCCGACGAGGCGTCGTACACGACCGCGACGACCCTGCGGGTGGCCGGCGGCCGCTGACGCGCCGCGGGCGGCTCAGCGGGGGAGGGCGGCGGCGGCCTCGAGCAGGCGGGACACCGACTCCTCCTCCCCGATGGAGATGCGGATGCCGTCCCCCGGGAAGGCCCGCGCGGTGATGCCGTGCGCGTGCAGCACGTCGTCGGCGGCGGCGGTGCCGTCGCCCAGCGGCAGCCAGACGAAGTTGCCCTGCGCGTCCGGCACGTCGAGGCCCAGGTCGCGCAGGCCCTGCAGCACGCGCCCGCGGGTGCCGACGATGTCCTCCACGCGGCGCAGCAGCAGGTCCTCGTGGCGCAGCGCGATCGACCCCGCCAGCTGCGCCTGGCCCGTCACCGACAGCGGCACGGCGACCGCGCGCGCCGCGTCGAGCACCTCCTCCGACCCGATCGCGTACCCGAGGCGCAGTCCGGCCAGGCCCCACGCCTTGGAGAAGGTGCGCAGCACGACCAGGTTCGGCCAGCGGCGCAGCAGCCGGCTGCCGTCGACGGCGTCGGGGTCGCGCACGAACTCGGCGTAGGCCTCGTCCAGCAGCACCAGCAGGTCGGACGGCAGGCGCTGCATCAGCGCCTCGAACTCGGCGGCGCCGACCGCGGGCCCGGTGGGGTTGTTCGGCGAGCAGACGATCACGGCCCGGGTGCGCTCGGTGACCGCGTCCGCGACGGCGTCCAGGTCGTGCCGCCCGTCGGCGGTCAGCGGCACCGGCACGCTGCGGCCGCCCGCCACCGTGACGAGGCCCGGGTAGGCCTCGAACGACCGCCAGGCGTAGACGACCTCGCCGCCGGGGCCGGCGACCGCGGTGATGAACTGGCTGAGCAGCGCCACCGATCCCGCCCCCAGGTGCACCTCCTGCGCCGTCACGCCGAAGCGGTCCGCCAGCTGCGCGCGCAGCGCCGGCCCGGTGGCGTCGGGGTAGCGGTTGACCTCCGCGCGGCCCAGCGCCTCGACGATCTCGGCCAGCGGGCCGTACGGGTTCTCGTTCGACGACAGCTTGTACCCGTCCGACACGGCGGGCCTGCCCTGTCGGTAGGCGGGCAGGGCCGCGATCTCCGGCCGCATGCGGATCGAGGGCATGGGAGGAGCGTACGGCGCACCTCCCTACCCTGGAGGGGTGCCCGTCGATCCCCTGACCCTGCCCGTGGACCCCGCCGCCCAGCAGGCGCTCGCCGCCCGCGGGCTGCGCTTCGACCTGCTCGACCCCGGCGACGACGCCGCGGTGCGCGCGTGGGTGGAGGCGGACGCCCGCGGCTTCCACGAGCCCGCGTCGACCGACGAGTCGTTCGCCCTGGTGCGCGGCGACTTCGCGGAGAGCCGAACCACCGGCGTCTACGACGACGGCCTGGCGGACCCCGCGGTCCCGGTCGCCACGATCACCAGTTGGCCGGCGGCGATGACCGTGCCGGGCGGGGAGGTGACCGGCTGGGCGATCAGCGGCGTCACCGTGTCGCCGACGCACCGCCGCCGCGGCGTCGCCCGCGCGATGCTCGAGGCCGAGCTGCGCGCGGCGGCGGCGGCGGACCTGCCGGTCGCGATCCTCACCGTGTCCGAGGCGACCATCTACTCCCGCTACGGCTTCGGCCCGGCCGCCTGGGCCGCGGAGTGGACGGTCGACGCCCGCCGCGCCGGCTGGCTGGGGGCGCCCGTGCCGGGCCGGGTGCAGCTGGTCGACCGCGACACCGCCATCGCCACCGCGCGGGAGCTGCTGCCCGCGGTGCGCCGCGCCACGGTCGGCGACGTGCAGATCGTCGGCCACCGGTTCGTGCGCCTGTTCGGCTCGGATGCGGACGCCGCCGACCTGCGCCGCCGCCGCTTCGCGCGCTACGACGACGAGCAGGGCGTGCCCCGCGGCCTGGCGGTCTACAAGCTGGAGCAGGACCCGCGCGACTTCACCTCCTCCACCGTGGAGGTGCGCCACCTGGCCACCGCCACCGACGACGCCTGCCGCGCGCTCTGGCAGTACCTGCTGCAGCTCGACCTGGTGCACACGGTGCGCGCCGGGCTGCGGTCGGTGGAGGAGCCGCTGCGCTGGCTGGTGCGCGACCAGCGCGCGATCCGCGCCACCGAGCTGCGCGAGCACCTGTGGGTGCGCGTGCTCGACCCGGTGGCCGCGCTGTCGGCGCGCACCTACGGCGGTCCCGGTCGGCTCGCGCTGCGCGTGACCGATCCGCTGGGGTACGCGCAGGGGGAGTGGCTGATCGAGGCGGCGGACGACGGCACCGCGACGGTCTCGGCCGCCGCCGCGCCCGACGGCGTCCCGGCGCTCGAGCTGCCGGTGGACCTGCTCGGCTCCCTGTACCTGGGCGGCGTGCCCGCGGTCGTGCTGGCGCGCGCCGGCCGCATCGCGGAGGGGCGCCCGGGCGACGCCGTGCTGGCGGACCGACTGCTGCGCGCGCCGGAGGCCCCGCTCCTCGCCACCTGGTTCTAGCGCCGCCCCGGACGGTGTTGCCGCTTCACTGACGGTTCGGGGCCCCGACCCGTCACCGAAGCGGCAACACCCTCGTCGAGGTCAGGCGGGGAGCGGGGTGCCGGTCACGCGCTCCAGCACCGCGAGCAGCTCGTCCTGGAACGCCTCGTCGGCCGCCGCGGTCTCGACGGACTCCTCCGCCGAGTCCTTGAAGTAGCGGCCCGTCACCAGCGCGGCCGCGTCGTCGCTCGTCGCCAGCCACACCTGCGTCGCCGCGCCCTGGTCCAGGTCGCCGGGGGCGCCGGAGCCGCCCATGCGGGTCTTGATCCAGCCCGGGTCCACGCCGTTGCTGCGCACGTCGGGCCACCGGCGCGCGACGGCGATCGCCAGCGCGGCGTCGAGCAGCTTGCTGTCGCCGTAGGAGAGCGAACCGCGGCCCTCCAGCGGGCCCAGCTCGGCGCGACCGCTGCGGTGCATGCCGCTGGAGAGGTACACCAGCCGGTCGGGCCGCTGCATCAGCGCCGTCAGCAGGTAGGGCGCGACCACGTTGACGGCCAGCAGCGCGTCACCGCCCGCGCCGCCGCCGACGCCCGCGTTGTGGATCACCGCGTCGAAGCGGCCGGAGGCGTTCGCGGCCTCCGCCAGCGCGCGCACCTGCTGCTGGTCGGCCAGGTCGCCGACCAGCACGTCGGCGGCGCCCGGCGCGGCCTCGCGGGTCGCCGCCGCCCGCTCGTCGTTGCGGGCGTGCAGCACCACCTCGTGCCCCTGCTCGATCAGGCGCTGCCCGACGGCGAGGCCCAGGCCGTCGGCGGATCCGGTGACGAAGACGCGTGTCATGCCCCCACCCTCCGCCCGGCCGGCTGGGAGCGCCCGCGGATCGGCGGGATCGGGAAGCCCCCGGGGGCGCGGCGGGTTGAGGAGAGGGATGCCCGCACAGCTGCTCGACCGCCCCGAACGCCGCTCCGCCGTGGCCGCCCCGCGGCTCTGGACGCCCAAGCACGTGCTGGTCACCCGGTCGGCGCAGCAGGAGGGGCACACGGCCGAGATCCTGCGCCGCGTCGAGGCGGCGGGAGTCGACGACGTGCGCCTGCTGACGAGCGACCGGCTGCCGACCGCGCCGAAGGGCGAGTCGGAGCGGGAGGCGTACGCGCGGGCCAAGGCCACGATGGCCGTGGTCGTCGCGCCGCCCTCGATGCTGAAGCCGCAGCCGATCCCGCCGTCGGCCGACTGGCGGCTGGACCTGGCCCGCGGGTGCCCCGCGCACTGCCAGTACTGCTACCTGGCCGGCTCGCTGAGCGGCCCGCCCGTCACCCGCGTGCACGCCAACCTCGACGCCGTGCTGGCGCCGATCGAGCACCTGACCGGCAGCGGCTCCGTCACGACCGGCAGCGAGCACCGCGCCGCGGAGGGCACCACGTTCGAGCTGTCCTGCTACACGGACCCGCTGGGCATCGAGCACCTGACGGGCTCGCTGGCGACCGCGATCGGGCGGGTCGGCACGGGCCGCTACGGCGATGGCGCCTCGCTGCGCTTCACCACCAAGTTCGACGACGTGGGCCCGCTGCTGGCGCTGCCGCACGGGCGCCGCACGCGCATCCGCTTCTCCGGGAACGCGGCCGAGGTGGAGCGCTTCGAGGGCGGCACCGCCCGCATGCCCCAGCGGATCGAGGCCCTGCGCCGCGTCGCCGCTGCGGGCTACCCGGTCGGCCTGACCATCGCCCCGGTCATGCCGGTCGAGGGGTGGCGGGAGTCGTACGGCCGCCTGCTCGACGACGTCGCGGCGGCGTTGGCGGACGTGCCCGACCTCGACCTGACGGCCGAGATCATCACGCACCGCTTCACGCCCGGCAGCAAGCAGGTGATCGAGTCCTGGTACCCGCGCACGAAGCTGGACCTGGACGAGTCGCAGCGCAGCGCGAAGCGCTCCAAGTTCGGCGGCGTGAAGTACGTCTACCCGAAGGAGACGATGGGGGAGCTGCGGGCGTGGTTCACCGACGCGATGCCCGCGCGCCTGCCCGCCGCCCGCCTGCTGTACTGGACCTGAGCCGTGGTGGTCCAGGACGCGGTCGTGCTGCTCGACGTGGACGGCGTGGTGAACCCGCTGTCGCGCCCCGGGGCGGTCGCGAAGCGCATGCACTTCGACGGGGCCGTGGGCGCGCGGGTGCGCCGGCTGACCGAGCACGCGGAGGTCGTGTGGGCGACCACCTGGGACGCGACGACCCGCGCGACGATCACGTCGACCTTCGGGCTGCGGCCGTTCCGCGCCGCCACCAGCCAGGACCCGGTGCTGCGTCCCGTGTCGGCGAACCTGCCCGCGGTGGCGGAGTGGCTGGCCCTCAACGAGCCGGCGGGCGGCTGGCGCGGGGTCGCGTGGATCGACGACGAGCTGGAGGGGGACGCCCGGCAGTGGGCCCGCGAGCAGCCGTTCCTGGTGCAGCTGATCCGGCCCCACCCGGTGCAGGGCCTGCAGGACGAGCACGTGGACCGCGTCGTCGACTTCCTCACCGCGCTGCCCCGCCTGGGGTGAACCGCGATCTCAGCCGAAGGCGCGGTCGTAGTAGCGCTGCAGCTCCGTCGACCGGACGCCGCTGAGCCCGCACGCGGCGACGCTGCCGTCGGTCGCGGCGATCAGCACCTGCTCGCCGTCGCGCAGCACCGGGCCGTCGAGGGCCGGCCCGCCGCCCGCGTCGGTGCGCAGCCGCACCAGGCTCACCGCGGCGCCGCGGTACACCTCGAGGGGCACGATCTCGGCCGTGCCGTCCGAGACGGACTCCACCCTGCCGCGCAGCGCGAGATCGGAGCCGCGCAGGCCCTCGACGGCGAAGTCCGCCAGCGGGGCGCAGCTGACCGTGGGATCCGTGCCGGCGGCACGCAGGGTGACCGCGGGACCGGTCGGCCCGTCGGGCCGCGGCAGCAGCAGGACGATCGCGCCCGCCACGGTCGCCACGGCGACCAGGCCGCCGAGGACGACGGGGAGCCGCGTCCGACGCGGGGCCGCTGTCGCGAGCGCGGCCCGCTCCAGCAGCGCGGCGCGCCGCATCTCGGGCAGCGGCTCCATCCCGGACGCGGGGTCGGCGGCACGCAGGCGGGCCTGCAACTGGTCGTCGTTCATCGGGCGGTGCCTCCGGAGGTCGTGGCGGTGGAGCGGTCGGGGTCGTCGCGCAGCACCTCGGCGAGGCGCCGCTTCGCGCGGTGCAGGCGGATCGCCGCGGCGTTCGGGCTGATGCCGAGGGCTGCGGCGACCTCGGCCGGGCCGAGCCCCTCCCATGCCCAGAGGCGCAGCAGCTCGGCGTCCTGCGGGCGCAGCAGCGCCAGCGCGTCCCGCACGGCGGCGCCGTCGGGCGGCCCGGGCTGCTGCAGCTCCTCCGCCACCCGCGCGGCCAGGCGCTCGCGGCGGCGGGACGAGCGCTCCGCGTTCCGCAGCTGCAGCCGCGCGACGCCGTACAGCCACGGCAGCGGCTGCTCCGGCACGGCCTCGAGGCGCCGCCAGCAGACCATCAGCACCTCCGACAGCACGTCGTCCGCGGTCACGGCGTCGGTGCGGCGGGCCAGGAAGCGCCGCAGCGGCTCGATGGCGGGCCGGGCCACGGCGTCGAACCGCCGTCGGCGCGCATCGTCGATCTCACTCACACCGGATCATGTCCGGCGAGGACGCGGTCCTTTCACGAGGCCCTGCGGGAAGTCCGCGATCCGCCCGCGTCCAGGGTGTTGCCACTGCGGTGACGGTTCGGCGCCCGGAACCGTCGCGGAAGCGGCAAGACCCTTCCGGGCGGGTGCGCTTCATCCCTCGCGGTAGTCCTGCGCGCCGAAGTCAGCTCGGAACGACGCCGCCTGCTCGTGGTTCTCCGCCGTGCCGTGCTGACCGACCACCCCGATGTTCTGCACGCGGCTGGCGAGGGGCGCGATCGTCGTCAGGCCGTGCGCGGGCAGCACGCGGGTGTTCAGGTTCCAGTCCCAGCCCGACTCGAAGCCGGGGGAGTCGTTCCAGGTGGAGTAGTCGAGGTCCCAGGTCGGGCCGATCAGCGACTCCCACCGGTCGCGCCAGGTGCCCCACAGCCACGGCGAGAACGCGGTGGTGCGGTGCAGCAGGGCCGGGTCGGCGCCCGCCTCGGCCGGGCTGAAGGCGCACGCGACCGCGACCTCCGCGTCGTCGACGCACCGCGTCGAGCAGTGCTCGAGCAGCCGCAGCACGTCGTCGGCGACGACCAGGTCGTCCTCGGTGCGGGCGACGAAGTCGAAGCCGTCGGCGAAGAGCGCCGACAGGTGGCGGTGCGGGTTCACGGCGACGCCCAGGCGCTCGGGGTTCACGTGCACGTCCGCATCGGGCAGGGCACCGTGCACCAGCGCCAGCACCTCCTGCTGCCGCTCGCCCGGCTCCACGGCCACCCGCACGTGCCAGCCGTCGAGCCCGTCCGCCGCGGCCAGGCTGCGCAGCACCTCCGCCAGGTACCGGGGCCGGTCGTAGGCGGTCAGCAGCAGGGCTCGGCGCACCCGGCCATCCTGGGCGGCGCCGGCTGGGCGCTCACACGCCGGGTGAGCGCCCTGTGAGCCCCCGGTGCCACGCTGGTCGCATGCAGGTGGAGACCGGGCTGGCCCTCGCGGCGGCCGCGATGCTCGTCGTCGCCGGAGCGGCCGCCGTCGGCCCGCGCCTGAGGATCCCCGCGCCGCTGATCCTCGTCGTGCTGGGGGTGGGCGTCAGCGCCGCCCTGCTGCCGTTCGTGGGGCCGGTGGAGCTGCTGCCGCAGGAGGTGCAGGCCGAGCTGCTGCTCGCGGGCATCCTCCCGCCGCTGCTCTACGCCGCCTCGGACTCGCTGCCCGCCGCGGACCTGCGCCGCGAGTTCGGCACGGTCAGCGTGCTGTCGGTGCTGCTCGTCGTCGCCTCAGCGCTGCTGCTCGGCCTGGTCTTCGCCTGGCTGATCCCCGGCCTCGGCTACGGCTGGGGCGTGGCGCTCGGGGCGGTGATCAGCCCGACCGACGCGGTCGCGACCTCGATCGTCAAGCAGGCCGGCGCCTCGCACCGCATCACGGCGATCCTGGAGGGGGAGAGCCTGCTGAACGACGCCTCCGCCCTGGTGATCCTGCGGGCCGCGATGGCGAGCGCGGGGGCGGCCGTGTCGGTCTGGGGCGTGGTCGGGCAGTTCGCCTGGGCGGTGGTGGGCGCGGTCGTCATCGGCCTGGTGGTCGGCCGCGCGTCGCTGTGGCTCCGCCGGAGGGTGACGGACCCGACCGTCAGCACCGTCCTCTCCTTCACGGTGCCGTTCGTCGCCTCGGTGCCGGCCGAGGTGCTGAACGCCTCCGGCCTGGTGGCCGCGGTCGCCGCGGGCCTCGTCGTGGGGCGTCGCGGGCCGCGGGTGCTGCCGCCGCAGGTGCGCCGCAACGACGAGAACAACTGGTCGTCGGTGTCCCTGGTGCTGGAGGGCGCGATCTTCCTGCTGATGGGGCTGCAGATCGCCGCCATCGTCAGCCGGGCGGGCGGGGCGCGGTTCGGCCTGCTGGCGCTCGGGCTCGCCGCGGTCGCGGTGGTCGCCGCGCTGCTGATCCGGGCGGCCTTCGTCGCGCCGCTGCTGGGCCTGCTGTCGCTGAACGCCCGCCGCGGCTCGCAGGCCCGCCAGCGGGTGCAGGAGATGCAGCGGCAGCTGGAGGCGGGCGAGCCCGTGATCCTGCGCAGCCCCCGCGGCCGGGAGAAGCGGATCGACCGGCAGGGCCGCCGCCGCTTCGACCAGCAGGGCCTGCGGCGCCGCCTGACGCAGGTGCTGGCCGACATCGACTACCTCACCTCCTCGCGGCTCGGGGCGAAGGAGGGGACCGTGATCGTGTGGGCCGGCATGCGGGGCGCCGTCACGGTCGCCGCGGCCCAGACGATCGAGGCGGGGGAGACGCTGCCGGAGCAGCAGCGCAACCTGCTGGTGCTGGTCGCGTTCGGCGTCGCCGCGCTGTCGCTGCTGCTGCAGGGGGGCACGCTCGCCGCCCTGCTCCGCGTGCTGCGGCCCGCCGAGGACGACCCGGCCGCTCTCGAGCAGGAGCGGCAGCAGGTGCTGCGCCTGGTGCAGGACGCCGCGGAGGCCGTGCCGGAGGCGCCGGGGGAGTCGCGCAAGCAGCACGTGCTGCAGCGGTTGGAGGCCTCCCGCGGCGCCCTGCTCGATGCGCGCGACCTCGGCGTCTACGACGCCGCGGTGCTGGGGCACGTGCTGGCGACGATCGACTCCGGTCAGATCACCCTCGAGATGCAGGGCGGCCCGGTGGGCTGACCCGTTCCTCGGCGGCCGGATCGCGAAGCGTACTGCGGTACCCAGGCGACGTCCAGGGCTTGCACGGCGCTCGCTCCAGTGCCGTCCATACGGTCGACACCGCGCGATCACCCCGGCGGAACCACGCCCGGACCGCGCGGAACAGGAGCATCACCTTGGCCGAGATCACCGTCCACCGCGGACTCTTCAGCGACGTCGACCTCCACGTGGAGGACACCGGGGGTTCCGGGCGTCCCGTCGTGCTGATCCACGGCTGGCCGCTGTCGGGCGAGTCCTGGAGCAAGCAGGTGCCCGCGCTCAGCGCCGCCGGCTACCGAGTCATCAGCTACGACCGCCGCGGGTTCGGCCGCAGCGACAAGCCGGGCCGCGGCTACGAGTACGACACGTTCACCAAGGACCTGCGCGCGATCATCGAGGCGCTCGACCTGACCGACGTGACCCTGATCGGCTTCTCGATGGGCGGCGGCGAGGTCGCGCACTACTTCGGCGAGTACGGCGCCGACCGCATCCGCAGCGCGGTCTTCGCCTCGGCCGTGCCCCCGTACCTGGCGAAGACCGACGACAACCCGGACGGCCCGCTGGCGAAGGATGCCGCGGACGGCATGGAGCAGGGGCTGAAGGACGACCGCGACGCCTTCTTCCCGCAGTTCGTGAACGACTTCTACAGCGTGAACGGCGTGCTGAAGGTCTCGCAGCAGGACGTGGCCGACGCCGTGCGCCTGGCGGAGCAGTCGGACCAGAAGGCCGCGCTGGGCGCCATGGAGGCCTTCGGCACCACGGACTTCCGCGACGACCTGAAGAAGGTGACCGTGCCGACGCTGGTCATCCACGGCGCCGACGACGCGATCGTGCCGTTCGAGGGCTCCGGCCAGCGCACCGCCGCCGCGATCCCGGGCAGCGAGGTCCACGTGATCGCCGACGCGCCCCACGGCGTCAACGTCAGCGACGCGGACGAGTGGAACCGCACGGTCATCGAGTTCCTCCGCAAGTAGCCCCTCTTGCGGATCCGCACTTCGTGCGCGGATCCGCAAGAAGTCGCCGACACGCCGCCTCCGGAAGCCCCGGGGGCGGCGTGTCGTCGGAGAACTGCGGATCCGCGGAACGGCGATCGAGCCCGTCCGCGGCTCAGTCCGTCGTGGCCACCCGGGGCTGCACGATCTGCAGCAGCGCGTTCCGCAGCGACTCGGGGTCCTCGACCGGCGGGAACACGTCCGCCTCCACGGCCCGGGCCGCCGCGAACGCCGCGGTGCCGGCCTCCGTCGCCGCGACGAGCACCCGCCGGGCGTCGACCGTGTCGCGCTGCCGCGTCACGTGGCCCAGCCGTTCCAGGCGCTCCAGGGTGCGGGCCATCGTCTGCAGCTGCACCCGCGCGGCCCGGGCCAGGTCGGTCTGCCCGGCCGGACCCTCCTGCAGCAGGTGCAGCGCGATCAGGCCGGCGTGGGTCAGGCCCAGCTGCGCCAGCCGCTCCGTCCAGGCCTGCTCGACGATGCGCGCGGCGGTCGACAGCAGCCGGCCCGTGGGCCATTCGTCCGCATCCGCCACCGCCTCAGGGTACGCGCGGTCCTCAGCCCGCTGAGCATGTTCTCAGCCTGCTGAGCGAACCTGGTACTCAGCAGGCTGAGCGATGAGGAGGCTCCGGTGGACGTGCAGGTGAAGGACCGCGTGCGGCAGGTCGTGGTGGTCGTGTCGATGGTGCTGGCGCTGGTGGGATCGGCGATCGGCTCGGGCGCCTTCGGCGGCGTCGCGATCCAGGACGCCTCCGGCGGGGCGCTGTCCGCCGACTCGACGCTGCTGGCCCCGGGCACGAGCGCCTTCTCGATCTGGAGCGTCATCTACACCGGTCTGCTCGCCTACGCCGTGTTCCAGGCGCTGCCGAAGCAGGCCGCGCGCGACCGGCACCGCCGCGTCGGCTGGCTGGCCGCCGCGTCCCTGCTGCTGAACGCCGCGTGGATCCTCTCCGTGCAGGCGGGGCTGCTGGCGCTGTCGGTGCCGGTGATCGCCGCACTGCTGGTCGTGCTGGTCGCGATCCTGGTGCGGCTCGGCCGCGCGGAGGGACTCGTCGACCGCATCGTCGTCGACGGCGTCTTCGGCCTCTACGTGGGCTGGGTCACCATCGCCACCGTCGCGAACGTGACCGCCGTGCTGCAGCAGGCGGGCTTCACCGGGTTCGGCCTCGCGCCGGCCGCCTGGGCCGTGGCCGTCATCGCGGTCGCCGCCCTGATCGGCGTCGGCACGGCCGCGCGCACGGGCGCCCGCCTGACCCCGGCGCTCGCGCTGGCGTGGGGGCTCGCGTGGATCGCGGTGGCCCGCAGCGCCGCCGAGCCGCAGTCGGCCCCGGTGGCGGTCGCGGCCGGCGTCGCCGCGCTCGTCGTGCTGGCCGCGCCGCTCGTGCAGCGCCTGCGCGCCCGCACGGCCCCCGCCCGGCGGCCCGCGGTCGCCTGACCGTCGATCCCGGACGGCTCCCCGCCCGCGTCCCGTCCGCGCGCCGGGTGCCGTCCGCCTCTCTGCTCGAGGTCCGAGGAACACGCCCGGCAGTCCGCTCGATTTCTTGACCTGATCAAGTCTGCGCAGACTGGACGGGATGCACCCGGCGCCCGAGACGACCCTGCGGGCCGCCGGTCTCAAGGTCACGAAGGGCCGCGCTGCAGCGCTCGCGGTGCTGCAGCAGCACCCCCACTCGACCGCCGACCAGCTGCACGAGCGGCTGTCCCTGGTGGGCGCCGCGATGACCCTGCAGGCCGTCTACCTGTCGCTGCAGGTTCTGACCGACCGCGGGGTGCTGCGGCGCATCGAGCCCGCGGGCGGCCCCGCGCGGTACGAGGTGCGCGTGGACGACGACCACCACCACCTGGTGTGCACCGCCTGCAGCGCGGTGGTCGACGTCGACTGCGCGTCCGGCGAGGCGCCCTGCCTGCATCCGGTCGAGACCCACGGCTTCTCCGTCGCCACGGCGGAGATCACGTTCTGGGGCGTCTGCCCCGACTGCGCGGCTCGAGCGGCCGCGCAGCCCCCTCGAGAAGAAGGAGCGGCATGACCGACGACACCTTCACCACGACCAACAGCGGCCAGCCGGTCGCGAGCGACCAGCACAGCCAGAGCGTCGGCAACGACGGCTCGATCGTGCTGACCGACCACTACCTGATCGAGAAGCTCGCCCAGTTCAACCGCGAGCGGGTGCCGGAGCGCGTCGTGCACGCGAAGGGCGGCGGCGCCTTCGGCCACTTCGAGACCACCGGTGACGTGTCGCACTACACCCGCGCCGCGCTGTTCCAGCCGGGCGTCGACACGAAGCTGGTCATCCGCTTCTCGTCCGTCGCGGGCGAGCAGGGCAGCCCCGACACGTGGCGCGACCCCCGCGGCTTCGCGATCAAGTTCTACACGTCCGAGGGCAACTACGACCTGGTCGGCAACAACACCCCCGTCTTCTTCATCAAGGACGGCATCAAGTTCCCCGACTTCATCCGCTCGCAGAAGCGCCTGCCGGGCAGCCACCTGCGCGACAACACGATGCAGTGGGACTTCTGGACGCTCTCGCCGGAGAGCGCCCACCAGGTCACCTGGCTGATGGGCGACCGCGGCATCCCGTCGTCGTGGCGGCACATGAACGGCTACGGCTCGCACACCTACCAGTGGATCAACGCCGACGGCGAGCGGTTCTGGGTGAAGTACCACTTCCACACGGACCAGGGCCACGACGTCCTCACCCAGGACCAGGCCGACCAGATCGCCGGTCAGGACGCCGATCTGCACATCCGCGACCTGTACGCGGCCATCGAGCGCGGCGACTTCCCGACCTGGACCCTGAAGGTGCAGGTGATGCCGTACGAGGACGCGAAGACCTACCGGTTCAACCCGTTCGACCTGACCAAGGTCTGGCCGCACGAGGACTACCCGGAGATCGAGGTCGGGAGGCTGACGCTCGACACGAACCCGGAGAACTACTTCGCGCAGATCGAGCAGGTCGCGTTCGCGCCGTCGAACTTCGTGCCCGGCATCGACGCGAGCCCCGACAAGATGCTGCAGGCCCGCATCTTCAGCTACGCGGACGCGCACCGCTACCGCGTCGGCACGAACTACCAGCAGCTGCCGGTGAACGCGCCGCAGTCGGAGGTGCACTCCTACTCCAAGGAGGGCGCGATGAACTACTCCTTCCCGCCCGCCTCGAAGCCCGTCTACGCGCCGAACAGCTTCGGCGGCCCGCACGCCGACCCGGCTCGCGCGGCCGACGCCGGCGGCTGGCGGTCGGACGGCGAGCTGGTGCGCTCCGCCGTCACCCTGCACGCCGAGGACGACGACTTCGGGCAGGCGAACGACCTGGTGAACAAGGTCATGGACCAGGAGCAGCGCGATCGGCTGGCGCTGAACGTCATCGGGCACGTCGCGCAGGTGACGAACCCGGAGATCCGCGACCGCGCGGTGCAGTACTGGAAGCACGTCGACGCGTGGCTGGGCGCACAGGTCGAGGCCGGCCTGCCCCCGATCAAGAAGGTCGACGAGCCGGGCGAGCAGCTGTCCGAGCCCACGCCGGCCGTCGGCGACTGGGCGCAGGACCACGTCGCGGTGCCCGCGGGGAAGTAGCGCTGCACGGAGGGGGCTCGGCGCCGTTGCCGGGCCCCCTCCTGTCAGGCGACGGCGAACACGCCGCCGCAGGACGGGCAGGTGACGCGGGTCGTGTCCGCGTGGATCTCGGCGACGACCCGGGTGCCGCAGCCGTCGGTCGGGCAGAGCCCGTCGATGGCCACCTGCACCGCCCGGGGATCACCGGCTCCCGCGATGCTGTGCTTCACGCGCTCGGCGCGGTCGACGACGGTGTCGGACGGGTGCAGCGTCATCAGGGGCTCCTCGACGGGGGACGGTGCTCGCGGTCGCGACGACCGTACGACCGCACCGCGTGCACGTCGAGGGGCGCACGGCGCGGGAGATCGCTCATCTTCCGCACCATTCGGCACGGCGTCCGAGTCCGGCTCCGGAGGGGCGTCAGCGCCCCGGCGAGCTCGTCCCCAGCCCCTCCCGGATCGTCCAGGTGCCGAACTGCGCCAGCACCGGCTGCTGCCTCAGCCGTGCCAGCGAGTCGGCGTTCAGCGCGGTGTTCCCGCGCCACCGGATGAAGGCGTCGGCGCCCAGCAGGTACTGCGTCGTCGACCGCTGGAACGCGGTGTTGGTGCGCCGCGACACCGGCTCGCCGTCGAGGCCGACCTGCCGGTCGGGCCCGAAGCTGTAGCCGCCGATGTCGGGCCGCAGCGGGCAGCCGCGGCCCAGGTCGCGGCTCAGCACGTCCATCACCGCCAGCAGCGTGGGGTCGTCGGAGGCGATGCAGCCGGGGATGCGCGCCGCGGCGGCCTGCAGCGCGGCGCCGGGCGGCCGCACGTCCACGCGGTCCAGGTCGTGGCGCACGTTCAGCGCGACCACGGCGACCAGCACGACCACGACCGCGGCGACCTGCAGCCCCCTCGCCCGCACCCGGTGCAGCAGCCGGCCGACCGTCAGGCCGGTCAGCAGGCACAGCACCGGCGCGGTCAGCGCTGCGTAGTGGGCGAAGAAGGAGGGGGAGGAGGCGACCACGGCGCCCGTCGCGACCAGCAGCGCGACCAGCACGCGCGCACCCGGGGTGGTCAGCGCGACCGCCGCAGCGATGCCCAGCAGCACGAGCGCGACCACCGTCAGCAGCTCCGCGCCGACGCCGGCGACGGGCGCGTCCAGGTGGATGCCCTCCACCCCCAGCAGCACGCGGGCACGGGGGAAGAAGTCGCCGTACTCCTCGTTGCGCGAGCGTCCCACCTGCGCCAGCACGACCTGCTGCCACATGCGCACCGGTGACGCCGCGAAGAACGGCAGGTAGACGACGGCGCCGGCGACCACCAGGCCCAGCAGCACCCGGAGCCGACCGCCGCGGGCGAAGGCCACCACCACCAGGGCGGGCACCACGTACCAGATCTTGAAGCCGCAGGCGACGCCCAGCGCGGCCCCCGCGAGCAGCATCGCGCGGCCGCTCGCCCGCCGCCCCCGGCCGGTCAGCAGCAGCGCGAGCAGCAGGCCCGCGGTGCCCGCCGGCTCGAGCAGCGCGGTGCGCTCGTCGTAGACGGCGGGGAAGAAGACGGCGTACGAGACCCCGCCGACGACCGCGGCCGGCAGGCCCCAGCGGCGCAGCACCGCGGCGACCAGCACGGCGTTCAGGGCGCCGACCAGCTGGAAGGCGATGCGGAACGCGCGCAGGCCCGTCGGGTCGCCGAGCAGTCGGCCGAGCTCCGCGAAGGGGGAGGCGGCCAGCACCATCGCGGGCGGCTGCAGGAACAGGAAGTCGCGGTAGGGCAGGCGGCCGTGGATCAGCGAGGACGCGGCGGCGTAGTGCACGCCGTCGTCGTAGGCGCCGACGCCCAGCAGGCCGCCGCCCCGCACCGCCATCTGCAGGCGGACGGCGAAGGCGAGCAGGCCGATCACGAGCAGGATCAGCAGGTCGCGGCGCAGCCACGCCGGAGCCGGTGGCGCGGCAGCGGGGCGCGGCGCGGACCCGGGCAGGGTCGACGAGGCGCGCATCACCTGCCAGATGGTCCCTGCGCCGGGCGGATCGCGCACGCGGCGCGCCGGGCGCACGGCGCCTCCGTGCCCGCGGCGGCTGACGGAGGGCGGAGGTACCGTCCGCGCGTGCCCGAACCCGTCGACGCGTGGTGGGAGCGCCGACGCGCCTCCACGGGCCGCGCCACGCCCTACGAGCGGGGCGCGTACCGCGAGCAGTGGGGCCGCTACCCGGTGCTGGTGCGGCAGTACCACCCGGACCTCAACCGCGGCATCGCCCTCAGCCAGGTGCCGCTGTCGGCCGACGTGTGGCTGCTGTGGCAGTGCGACACCGGGCACCGCTTCATCGCGACGCCGGAGGAGCAGCGCATGCGGCCGGGCGGCGGGCGGCGGCGGAAGTCGACCTGGTGCCCGAGGTGCTCCGAGGCGGCGCTGGACCGGCCGGTCGGCACCGGGGCTCCGGCGCCGAAGCGCGTCGCCAAGCCGCTGTGCGCGAAGACGCCCGACCTGCCTCCCGGCGAGGCGTTCACGTCCGTCTGCGCCCCGAAGCCCGCCTCAGCAGCGGAGCCGGCGCTCGAGCAGCGCCTCGCGAAGCGGCTCGAGTGGGACCGGGCGCCGAACGCGATCCGGCTGCGCGAGCCGTTCTTCGACCACCTGGAGGCGTGGCCCGACCTGCTGCTGGCCGACCTGCGCATCGCCGTCGAGCTCGACACGGTCGGGCGGTACGGGCTCGAGCACTCCGGCAAGCGGGAGGCCGTCGACGAGCGCAAGGACCGGCTGATCCGCCGCACCGGCTGGGAGGTCGTGCGCGTGCGGCTCGACCCGCTGCCGCCGATCGGGCCGTTCGACCTGACGGCGCCGTCGATCTCCAATGCGCTGGTGGAGCGGCTGCTCGACCGCTTCCGCGAGATCCGCGGCGACCTCTTCGTCGACGCCTACCTGCGCTGAGCGGGATCCGGGTCGCAGATCTCGACGCTCGGCCGAGGTGGTCGCGTCGGGAACCGCGACCCGGAGTCGGCCAGGAGGGTTCGGGTCGTGGTCCTCCACGCTGCGCCTCCCCCTGCGCGTGCTGAGGTGCTGCGCGGTCGGTGCCGTGTGCGAGCGTGGCGGGATGAGCGGCGGGGAGGGGTGGCGCGACGCGCTGCACGGGCTGCTCGCCCCCTCCGCACCGGCGGAGGCGCCGCAGAGCACCCCGCTGGCGCTGCAGGTGCAGGCCCGCGAGCTGCTGCCCCGCACCGCGCACCGGTGGAACGGGCCGACCACGAGGGCCGCCGACGGCGACGCGGTGCACGACCTGCGCCTGGGGCTGCGGCCGGTCACGCGCACGCAGAAGGGCTGGGCGCGGGGCGCGCTCACCTGGCAGTCGCTGCCGCACGTGCAGGGCCGCCTGGGGCTCGACCCCGTGCAGCACCGCTGGGCGTGCGAGCTGGGCGCCCTGTTCCGCGCCGCCGTGCCCGCGACCGCCGGCCAGGACCCCGACTGGCTGTTCCTGGACGACGCCCCGAACCCGCTGCTCTGGCAGCTGCTCGCCCAGGGCGAGGCGCTGGGCGTGCCGCTGACGACGCCGGGCGGCGGCAGCGCGCGGCTGGGAGCGGCCGCCGAGCTGCGGCTCGACGCGGTGCGCGAGCCGGACGGCGTGCGGGTCGCGCCGCGTCTCACGGTGGACGGCGAGCCGGTCGACGCGGCCTCCGCGCACCCGGTGGGCGGGCACGGCGTCTGGGCGACGGTCGGCTCCCCGGCCCACGTGGTGCTGGCGCCGGGCGCGATCGACCCCGTGCTGCTGCGGCGCGACGCCCTGGTCGTGCCGCAGGAGGCGGCGGACGAGCTGCAGCAGCGCTGGCTGCCCGCCCTGCAGGAGCGGTTCGCGGTCGGCAGCAGCGACGGGTCCGTGCCGATCCCTCGCCGGCTGCCGCCGCGGCTCGTGCTGACCGTCAGCACCGCGGACTCCGGCACCGCGGTGCTGACCTGGCGGTGGGACCGCCTGGGCGGTGCGGCTCCGCCGCAGGTGCCGGCGCCCGAGGGGCTGCCGGAGGGCTGGTGGCCGGCACGCGGGCTGCCCGGGCCGCGCACCCTGACGGCGGAGGAGGCGCTGGACCTGGCGGCCGACGTGCTGCCGGTGCTCGAGGCGGGCCGGGAGGCGGTCGTCGAGCGGCTGGGCGCCGCGCCGGTCGTGCTCACGGGCGAGCCGGCGATCGAGGTGAAGGTCGCGCCGACCGAGCGGACCGACTGGTTCGACCTGGGCGTCACGGTCGTCGTCGACGGCCGCGACATCCCCTTCGGGCCGCTGTTCCAGCACATCGCGGCCGGGCGCAAGCGGCTGAAGCTGGTCGACGGCACCTTCCTGTCGCTGGCGCACCCGCGGCTGCGCGCGCTGGTCGAGCTGGTGGAGGAGGCCGCCGAGATCCCCGAGTGGGCCTCCGGCTTCGTGGTCCCCGCCGTGCGCGCCCCGCAGTGGGTGGACTTCGAGGACGTGGCCGACTCGACGGACGAGGCGGTCGCCTGGCGCCGCCTGCGCGACGCGATCGCCGTCCCTCCGCGGTCGGTCCCTCCGCCGACCGGGCTGACCGCCACCCTGCGGCCGTACCAGCAGCAGGGCTTCGAGTGGCTGGTCTTCCTCGCGGAGCACGGTCTGGGCGGCGTGCTGGCCGACGACATGGGGCTCGGCAAGACGTTGCAGTGCCTGGCGCTGGTGCAGCACGCGGTGCGGGCGGGGGAGCGGCGCCCGTTCCTGGTGGCGGCGCCGGTCAGCGTCGCCTCGAACTGGGTCGCCGAGGCCGCGCGGTTCACCCCGGACCTGCGGGTGCTGCTGGTGCGCGATGCGGACCCGGCCCTCGCCGAGTCGGTGCGGGAGGCGGACCTGGTGGTCACGACCTATCCGCGGCTGCGCCTCGACGCCGCCGCGTTCCGTGCGATCGCCCGCGCCGACGGGTTCGCGGCCCTCCTGCTGGACGAGGCGCAGGCGGTGAAGAACGCCGGCGCCGTGACGCACCGCGCCGCGCGCGACCTGGGGCTCCGCACGGTCGCGATCACCGGCACGCCCCTGGAGAACTCGCTGACCGAGCTGCACGCGCTGCTGGCGCTGACCGCGCCCGGCCTGTTCCCCTCCGTTCGGCGGTTCCGGGAGGAGTACCTGCGGCCCATCGAGGGCCTGCGCGCCGGCTACACCGACGGGGCGGGCGCGGGGAACGCCCCGGAGGCGAATGCGCAGCACCGCGCCGAGCGGCTGGAGCGCCTGCGCGCCCGCATGCGGCCGTTCGTGCTGCGGCGCACGAAGGCGCAGGTCGCGCCCGAGCTGCCGCCGGTGGAGCAGCAGGTGCTGGCCGTCGAGCTGACCGCGGACCACCGCGCCCTGTACGACGTGATGCTGCAGCGCGAGCGCCGCAAGCTGTTCGGGCTGCTGCCCGACATGGAACGCAACCGCTTCATCGTGCTGCGCTCGCTGACCCTGCTGCGGCTGCTGGCGCTGGACGCCGCGCTGATCGGGGAGGAGCACGGCGGCGTCCGCTCGGCGAAGCTCGACCTGCTCGCGGACGAGCTGGGCGAGGCGGTGGCGGAGGGGCGGCGCGCGCTGGTGTTCAGCCAGTTCCCCTCCTACCTGCGCATCGTGGGCGAGCGGCTGACGCGGGAGGGGGTGCCGTGGACCCTGCTGGAGGGGGCGACCCGCGACCGCGACGCGGTGATCGACGAGTTCCGCGCAGGCGCGGCGGCCGTGTTCCTGATCAGCCTGAAGGCCGGCGGATTCGGTCTGAACCTGACCGAGGCCGACCTGGTCTACCTGCTCGACCCCTGGTGGAACCCGCAGGCGGAGCGCCAGGCGATCGACCGCACCCACCGCATCGGGCAGGACAAGCCGGTGACCGTGCGGCGTCTGGTCGCCGCGGGCACGATCGAGGAGAAGGTGCTGGCGCTGCAGCAGCGCAAGCAGCACCTGTTCGACGCGGTGGTCGACGACGGCGAGCCCTTCTCCGCGGCCCTGACCGCCGACGACGTCCGAGACCTGCTCGCCTGACCCGGCCGCGGTGGGAGCATCGCGGGGTGC
>JAKONM010000206.1 GCA_022701925.1 Microbacteriaceae bacterium | reverse complement strand
CAACCGGCTCATCCTGCCGG
This sequence comes from Microbacteriaceae bacterium, assembly GCA_022701925.1. Taxonomy (GTDB): domain Bacteria; phylum Actinomycetota; class Actinomycetes; order Actinomycetales; family Microbacteriaceae; genus Amnibacterium. Next base: position 2,492 of record JAKONM010000206.1, on the reverse strand, counting down.
TGTTCTCGGCGATCGTGGTGTTCTGGACGTCGAGCCGTGCCGATAGCGCCGCGATCTGCTTCTCCAGCGCCGCCGTACTGACCGATGCGGGCGCACCGGGCGACGGTGCGGCGACGGTAACGGCGACGGGGGCCTGCGCCACCACGGTCGGACCCGCGACGGTAGGCACGACAGGAGGGGCTCCCACGATCGCCGCTTCCAGCGACAAGATGGCATCCCGCACGCTCAACACGCTGTCGTCGATGTCGATCAGCCCAGCGACCGACTTGTGGAGCGCCTCCAGCTGCGCGGCGGCATAGTCGACGGCCTGGTCGGTGGCACCGATCGCGCGATCAACGGACCCCGCCACCCGGGCAACGTCGCGCTGGTAGTCGAGGAGCGACCCGGCCCGCTCGCGGCTGGCGGCGAGGAAGTCCTTGCTGATCGCCTCCAGCTGCCCGAGCGCGCCGGCATCTCCACGGGCGGCGAGGGCGCTGGTGTCCACGAACGCGGCCTGCGCTGCCCGGTAGGCGTCGACGGTGGCCTCCGTGGTGGTGCCGAGCGTCGCGCGGAAGGTGCGGAGGGCCGTGGCGAACCCGCCGAACCGGTCCACCGTCTGCTCCAGCGCGTCGCTTTCCCGCTTGTATGCCTCCGTCAGCGCGCCTCGCGCCGTGGCGATGCGCTCGGCCGCCGCCGCCGTTGCGGTCGCGAGGTCCTCCTGCGCCCATATCGCCGCCTGGAGAGGGCGGAGGGTCGCATCAAGGGCCGCTAGCTCTTCCTGCCGACGTAGCGCCGTAGCGCCCGCCGCGTTGCCGAGCAGGTCGAGGAGCTGCGCCTCCATGCCAGCGCGCTGTCGGCGGAGCTGCTCTGCATCCTGCGCCGCCTGCTGCTGCTGCTGCGCGTAAGCGGCCTGTGCCGCTGCCGCTGCCTCGGCTGCCTTCCGAGCGTCCTCCGCCGCCCACACCTGTTGCTGAAGCCCGCGGAGCGCCTCGTCGGTCGCGGCGAGCTGTAGCGCCCGTTCCGCGCCGATCGCGCCGGTCTCGTTGCCCTGCGCCCGCATCAGCTGGATCTCGAGAGAGGCGCGCTGCTGTGCCACCTGCGCGGCGGCCGCTGCCATCTGCGAGGCCGCCGCGGTCGCCGCTGCTGCCGCGCTCGCCTGCGCGTCGGCGAGGGCCGCGTTGGCCGCTGCCGCATCCTGTGCCGCCCATATCTGCTCCCGGAGAGCCCGGAGGGTCGCATCGGTGCCGGCGAGCTCGTCTGCGCGCTTCGCCGCCAAGGCTCCGGCCGCGTCGCCCAGCGCCTCCATCAGCTCAATCTCCATACCCCGGCGGGTCTGCGCGAGCGCGGTCGCCGCCGCAGCCTGCTCCTGCGCGGCCTGCGTCGCCGTCGCCTGAGCAGCCGCCAGCGCGGCCTGTGCGGCAGTGGCTTCGTCGGCAGCCCACACCTGCTCTTGCAGTCCGCGCAGGGAGGCATCCATCGCTGCCAGCTCGTCGCCGCGCCGCGCCGCGAGTGCGCCCGCCGCGTTGCCGGTCGCCTCCATGAGCGCGATCTCCAGCCCGCGCCGTTGCGTCGCGAGGGCTGCGGCGTCGCGATCGGCCTGCTCTTGCGCGGCGGCCAGGTCGCGGGCGGCCTGCGCGGCGTCGAGCGTGGCCCATACCTGCTCCTGAAGGGCGCGGTTCGTCGCGTCGATCCCGAGCAGCTCGTCGGCGCGCTTGGCGGCGAGAGCGCCCGCGGCATCCCCCTGCGCCTCCATCAACTGGATTTCGAGGCTGCGCCGCTGCGAGGCGATCGCCGCCAGCTGCTCGGCGGTCTGCCCCGTCTCAACCAGCTCCTTGTTGAGGGTGGCGAGGTAGTCGGTCGTTTTCGCGAAGGCGGGGGCCACCGCCATCAGCGCCGCATAGGTCTCCTGCCCCGTTGCCGACGAGAGATCGAGGCCGAGCACCACGGACTTGAAGGCGTCCTTCGTGGTGACGCCGGCGAGCCCGAGCCGCGCCATCTCTGCCGCCACGGCCGCCATGACCGGCGCCATCTGCTCGGCCTCGCTGAGGAAATGCTCGCGGAAGAAGGCTGTCGCCTCCTGGAATTGGTCGAGGCCGCCGAACAGGTCGACCAGCGCCGAGCGTGCACCGACGGACGCCGCCCCAACCGCTCCGAACGTCATCCCGATTGAGCGGAGGGCCGTGTCGATCGTCGTGTATTCCTTCGACAGGCGGACCAGCGTTTCGAGGAAACCCTCACCGACGCGCTGGAACTCGCCCAGGCCGCCTACGGCTGCGCCTGCCATCTGGTCGCCGAGCTTGCCGAATACGCTCTGCAACTCTTTCTCGATCTCCTCGCCGGTGAGCCCCTTCAGGCTCACCTTGCCGATGTTGATCTGGAAGGCGTCCAGCGCCGCCTGCGCGCCTTCAATCCCGATCGTGGAGGCGGCGGCCAGCACCCCGCCGCGTAGAGATTCAATGAGGAGCGTGATCTGCGCCTCCATCCCGTCATCGAGGCCGCTCGTCTGCGTGCTG
>JAKONM010000201.1 GCA_022701925.1 Microbacteriaceae bacterium | reverse complement strand
GTGCGGTCGGATCAGTTGTCGACGGCCAGGTGAGCGGCGAGGAACCAGCGGTCCTCGACCAGGCCCTGCTCGATCGCGATGGCGATGTCCTGGCTGCTCAGGTCGATGTCGTCGAGGCCCTCGATCGCCTTGCGGGCGGTCGCGGTGGCGGCGTCCATCTGGGCGACGACCTGCTTGATGGTCTCGCCGTAGTTCTGGAAGCCGTCCTTCATCTGCGGCAGCGAGTTCTTCGCGGCGACCGTCTCGATGCGGGCGTCGACCGGCAGGCCGAGGGCGACGGTGCGCTCCGCAGCCATGTCCGCGAACTCGCGCACGTGGTCCGTGACCTTGTCGAGCAGCTTGTGCACCGCGATGAAGTTGTCGCCGCGCACGTGCCAGTGGGCCTGCTTGGTCGAGATCTGCAGCGCCTGCAGGTCCCACACCAGCGGGGCCATGTACTGCTGCGTGCCGTTGATGTCCTCGGCGCTCGCCTGGGTCTGGGAGATGACCGGCGCGGTCGGGGCCTGAGTCTGAATGTTCGTCATGTCGTACGTCCTTCCGTGGCGTCGCCTCGATGTTCGCCGGTGCGCCTGGGCAGTGCCCGGACGAATCCTGAGCGCCTGGTCAGGCAGCGGGGCCGCCCGACTCCTCCTCGGCCTCCTCCGGGGTGCGCTTCGCCAGCTCGGTGACCGCGTAGCTGGCCGCCACCCCGCCCGCGACCGCGAGGACGCCGGTCAGGGCTCCCCACTTGGGCCTGCCGATCAGCGCGTCCAGCGAGACCGGGCCGGGGCCGTCGGCCACGGCGGCCAGCACGGCCGAGATCAGCACGGCGTTGAACTCGTACCCGCCGTTCGTGTTCCACGGCCCGTTCTTGCCGTGCACGGTGCGGATGGCGGTGGTCATGGTCGCCGTGAGCGCGGCGGCCGCCAGCGGGGTCGCGGCCCCCAGCGCCAGCGCGGCCCCGCCGGCGGTCTCCGACCACGCGACCGCGTGCGCGTTGCGGCGGGCGGGCCGCATGCCGAGCGAGCGCATCATGCCGGTCGTGCCCTCGATGCCGGGGCCGCCGAAGGACCCGCGCAGCTTCTGCAGGCCGTGGGCGGTGAAGAAGCCGCCGACCGTGAGCCGGAGCGCGAGGGTGCCGAGTGCCATGAGGGGGTCCTTCCGTCGTCGGAGCCCCACGGTATGGGCGCCCTCTGAGCGGGTCCTCCGCCTCAGTCGACGAGGGGGCGCACCTGCTGCGCGACGGTCCGCACGAACTCCTCCGGGTCGGGCTCGTCGTCCATCGGCTGCAGGACGACCGTGTCGGCGCCGGCGTCGATCCACGGCTGCAGCCCGGCCGCGACGTGCGCCGCGTCGCCCGCCACGCCGAGCAGGCGGTGGGCCGGCCACTGCCACCGCAGCCGGTTCGCCTCCAGGCGGGCGTCGGCGTCGGACTGCTCCCCGAAGGCGACGGGCACGAAGACCACCACGCGCATCGGGGCGTCGACGCCCGCCTCGTCCCGCCCGGCCTGCGCCGTGGCGACCGCCTGACGCAGCCGGTCGGGATCGGTGCCCCCGGGCAGGATCAGGCCGTCCGCCTTCGCGCCGGCCAGGGCCAGCGTCTTCGGGCCCTCCGCGCCGGCAAGCACGGCGGGGGCCGACGTCGGCGGCCAGTCCAGCCGCACGTCCTTCAGCGTGACGTAGCGACCCTCCGTCGTCACCGATCCCCCCGCCAGCAGCGCGCGGAGGGCGTCGAGGTGCTCGCCCAGCAGCGTGAGCGGGGAGGCGGCGCGCGCACCGATCTGCCCCATCCAGTCGAGCACGCCGTGACCGACGCCGATCACGGGGCGGCCGGGGAACAGCCGCTCCAGGGTCGCCGCCTCCATGGCGACGGTCGCGACGTTGCGCATCGGCACGGGCATCAGGCCGATGCCGACCTGCAGCCGCTCGGTCCACGCGAGCGCGGCGGCCATCGCGGCGACCGCCGACTCCTTGAAGCAGTCCTCCCACAGCCACAGCTGCTCGAGCCCGGCCTGGTCGGCCGCCTGCGCGACGGAGCGCAGCCGCTCCGGGGGGAGGTGAGGGAGGAAGATCGCGCCCAGCGTCGTCATGACCCCATGGTGGTCAGGATCCGCCGGACGTTCCCTGCCCGTCCTCGAGGTTCAGCAGCACCGATCCGTTCACCGCGTCGATCACGACGTCCTGCCGCACCCCGTCGGCGTTCGTCACGTCCCCGCGCCACACCACGCGGTCCTGGTACTCCTCCAGGCCGATCGCGGTGACGCGACCCTGCGGCACGGCCGCGACCATCCGGTCGGCCGCCCCCGCCAGCGACACGGACGCGGCGGCGACCAGCGAACGGTTCGCCGATCGGGCGTCGGCGTCCGCCGTTGCGGGCGACGGCCCGGTGAGCACGCGCCCGGCGGCGCTCAGGTGCACCTCCTGCGCCGAGCCGTCCTCCTGCACCACCAGCACGTCGCGCACCGAGCCGTCCGACTGGTCGTCGACGCGCACGACGGTGCCCGCGCCGACCGACTGCCGGCCGATGGCCGCGATCCGCTGCACGGCGGGGCCGAGGGTCGGCGTGGGAGACGGGGTCGGCGACGACGAGGCGCTCGACGGGCTCGGCAGCGGCACCGGCTGCGTGCAGGCGGCCAGCCCCAGCACCGCGATCGGCACCACGAGCGCGGCGACGGCGGTGCGAAGGGGGCTGCGCATGGGACCTCCTCGACGGGAGCCCCATGCAACCGTGCGGACGCCGCGTGTTGGCTGCACGTCGAAGCGCCCCCGGCGGCTGCGCCTCCCCGGGCGTGCGCCGTCAGGACTTCTCGCAGGCCACGCCGTCCCCGTCCCGGTCCGACTTCCGGTTCGCCAGGTGCAGCGCGGTCGAGTGCTCGACCACGCCCTGCAACGCGCGGCTGCCCGACGGCGTGCGGTTCTCGGTGACGCCCGCCTTCGCGATGCCGCCCGACCAGACCCGGTGGATCGCGGTGCAGTCGGCGCAGGCCTTCGCGCTGCCGGCGGAGGACGCGGCCAGCAGCCGTCGGAGGGGATGACGGGAATCGAACCCGCACCACCAGTTTGGAAGACTGGAGCTCTGCCATTGAGCTACATCCCCGAAGCGCTCGACGAGCGCCGGGTCGATGGTACCGGCGCCCGCCCGTCGCCGGGCGACACACTGCCGGCGGCGGTCGTCCCGCGCTGCGGCCCCAGCCCTGCGCGGCCAGTGGACCGGCCGCCGGAGAGCGTGCACCGGGCGGCGGGATGGGAGCGCTCCGCGGAGCCACCGAGACCTCAGTCCAGGTCGAGCCAGTCACGCCAGCGGCGCTCGTCGCCGGCACGGCGGGCGGCGGCGCGGGCGCGCTTCAGGCGCAGCTCCTCGCCGGCGGCCAGCAGGCCCGCGATCTCGGTGGTGATGCGGTCGAGGGCCTCGCTGGTGGCGGCGCTCTGCTGCATGCCGGCGACCAGGGTCGCGATCTCGCCGTTGATCCGCGCCTGCTGCACGGCGAGCGCGTCGAGCGCCGCGGTGTCGATCGTCAGCTCGGACCAGTCGCCGGACAGCTTCGCCTCGAGCACCGAGGAAGCGGGGCGGACGCGGGTGATCGTGCTCATGGCCGCCATGGTCGCCGCCGGGCGTTGCCCGGCGGTGACTCCCGGGTGAACAGCAGGGAGGTGGGCAGCGCGCCGCGCACGCTCGACGCCGCGGGACCGGTCAGCGCGCGTCGTGCCGCACGGCGCCGGCGACGAGGGTGAGCGCGACCGCGCCCTCGTCCAGCGCCTCCACCGGCCGGTCCAGCGCGATCAGGTCGGCCGGGTCGCCCACCCGGGGCGTCGCGCGGCCCCGCGTCGAGGCGGCGAGCGCCGCGTCGAGGGGGATGCGCTGCTCCGGGTGCCACGGCTGCTCGCCCGGCAGCGCGCGGTCCACGGCGGCCCGCATCGCCCGCCAGGGATCCAGCGGCGCGACCGGCGCGTCGGACCCGAAGGCCAGCGTCGCGCCGTGCTCCAGCAGGGCGCGCAGCGGGTAGGCCCGCCCGGTGCGCCCCGGCCAGTGCTCCGCGGCCACCCGCCGGTCGTCCAGCAGGTGCGCGGGCTGCACGCTGGCCGTGACGCCGAGCCGGGCGAAGCGCGCCAGGTCCGGGTCCGCGACCAGCTGGGCGTGCTCGATGCGACCGCCGACGCCCTCCGCGGCGAAGGCGTCCAGCGCCGCCGTGATGGCCGCGTCCCCGATGGCGTGGACCGCGGGGGTCAGTCGCAGCGCGCGGGCGCGGGCGAGCAGCGCGCGCAGCTCGTCCTGCGGCACGGTGAGCAGCCCGTGCGTGCCGTCCGGGTAGGGATCGGCGCAGAACGCCGTGCGGGTGTTCAGCGCCCCGTCGATCAGCGTCTTGAGCGGCCCGACGGCGAGCAGGCCGCCCGTGCCCTCGACGACGTCCCCGGTGCCGAGCCCCGCCGCCTCCGCACGGTCCAGCGACGCGGGGTAGACGGCGGCCTCGATGCGCGGACCCGTCCACTCCCCCGCCATGCGCTCGGCCCAGGCTTCGCGGCTCCAGGCCATCTCGAAGTCGACCACGCCGACGACGCCGCGCGCGACCGAGCGCGTGAGCAGCGCCGCGACCGCCGCCTCCGTCTTCGCCCGGGCCAGCGCGTTGACCGCGCGGCCCACGGCGAACGCCGGCTCCTCGCGCACCCGGCCGTCCTCCGCCGGACTGACGCCGAAGCGGCGGGCGGCGGCGGACGACAGCCAGGCGGCGTGGACGTCGTGGCTGATCAGCACGACCGTGCGCTCGCCCGCCAGCGCGTCGATCGCCTGCAGGGTGGGGCCGTCGTTCCACAGGCCGTCCTGGAACCCGATGCCGACGACGGCGTCGTCCGGGTGCGCCGCGGCGAGCGCCGGCTCCATGCGGCGCAGCGCCTCGGCCGCGGAGCCCGCGCCGCCGAGCGGCGTCCACACCGACGCGAGCGCCGCCTGCACGACGTGCACGTGCTCGTCCCACAGCCCGCGCAGCAGCGCGCGGCCGTCCAGGTCCAGCACCGGCAGGCCGTCGGACGGCAGGTCGGGGGCGATGCGCGCGACCCGGCCGTCCGCGACCTCGACGTCGACCAGGTCGTCGCCGATCCTGGCCGCCCGCAGCAGCAGGGCGTTCAGCCGTCCGCTCCCGCCGCCGCGATGGGCCGCGTCTGCCAGCCCGGCGCCCAGTACAGGGTGCGGCCGCCCATGTCCTCCATCACGACGGTGCCGCTGCCGCGCAGGCTCTTCTGCCCGGTGCGCTTGTAGACGTAGTGGCGCGCGTCCCGGCTGCGCAGCGCCCGCCGGTAGTCCTGCTCGGTCTTGAGGTCGGCCCGGGTGAGCATCTGCCCGGTCTCCACGCCGATGGCGAGCAGGTGCGCCCAGTCCTTCCAGAGCCGCCGCAGCGCAGCCTCCGGGATCGACTTGCCGGGGGCGTGCGGGTTGAGCCGCGCGCGGAACAGCAGCTCGGCCCGGTAGATGTTGCCGATGCCGGCGACCACCGACTGGTCCATCAGCTGCAGGCCGATCGGCGTCGCCGACTTCATCACGCGCTGCACGAACCGGTTCTCGGCCTTGCGGCTGGCGTCGTGCATGGGGTCCGGCCCCAGCTTCGCCACCAGCGCCTCGACCTGCTGCGGGTCGAAGACCTCGCACGCCGTCGGCCCGCGCAGGTCGGCGACCGCGGTCTCCGTCAGCAGCCGCACGCGCACCTGGCCGACGGGAGCCGGCGGGAAGGCCTCGTCCTCGGTCTCGACCTCGCGGTCGGACTCGGACATGCGCAGCGTCGTGCGGCGGGGCGGGCCGCCCACGCGGAGGGTGCCCTCGGCCTTCGCGTCCTGCGCGGCGGCCAGCTGCTCGCGGGTCGCCTGGGAGAGGGCGCCCTCGCGGTACCCCGCCAGGTCCTCCACCAGGCTGCCCGCCCGGCGCACCTCGTCGCCGACCCGCCCGTCCTCCACCGTGAAGGTGGGCGCGGCCGTCACCTGACCCGCGAAGTCCCACGAGCCGTAGAGCCCCAGGTGCACGTGCAGGGTGCGCTCGCCCTCGAACTCCAGCAGCAGGTGCTTGCCGACGGCGGTCGAGGCGACGATCGCGCGACCGTCGATCTCCTTCGCGCCCTCGGCGAACCGGCCCTGCGGGCTCGACG
>JAKONM010000197.1 GCA_022701925.1 Microbacteriaceae bacterium | reverse complement strand
GGTCGAGCAGCACGCAGTAGTCGGCCTCGGCCAGGTTCAGCCCGAAGCCGCCGGCCTTCAGCGAGATCAGGAACACGTCGGCCTCGCCCGAGCGGAACCGGTCGATGGCCTCGCCGCGTCGCCTCGTGGACCCGTCGAGGTAGGCGTAGGGCACGTCGGCGGCGTCGAGCCGGGTGCGCACGCGCTGCAGCAGCCGGGTGAACTGGCTGAACACGAGGATCTTGTGGCCCTCGTCGATCGCGTTCTCGAGCAGCTCGTCGAACAGGTCGAGCTTCGCCGATGGGACGCCCTCGTTCGCCTCGTCGACCAGGGACGCGTCGAGCGCGACCTGCCGCAGGGTCGTGAGCGCGCGGAAGATCGAGAAGCGGTTGCGGTCGAAGTCGTCGATCAGTCCCAGCACCCGCTGCCGCTCGCGGGCCAGGTGGCGGTCGTACACGGCGCGCTGCTTTCGGCCGAGCTCCACCTCGATCACCTGCTCGGTCTTCTCGGGCAGGTCGGAGGCGACGACCTGCTTGGTGCGGCGCAGCATCAGCGGACGGATGCGCCGCTGCAGCTGCGCCAGCCGCGTGCGGTCGCCCTCCTTCTCGATCGGCTTCGCGTAGTGGTCCTGGAACCCCGACGGGCTCGGGAACAGGCCGGGAGCGGCGATCGAGACGATGGACCACAGCTCCATCAGGTCGTTCTCGAGCGGCGTGCCGGTGATCGCGAGGCGGAAGGGCACGTCGATCGAGCGGATGCGCTGGTAGGTCGTCGAGTGCCGGTTCTTGGCGAACTGGGCCTCGTCGAGCAGCATGCCGCCCCACTCCACCCCCGTGTACGAGGCGGTGTCGAGCCGCAGCAGGGCGTAGGAGGTGATCACCAGGTCGGCGTCGCCGATCGTCGCGGCCAGCGGCTTCCCGCTCTTGCGCACGGTCTCGGTGACCCCGGCGACGCGCAGCCCCGGCACGAATCGCTGCGCCTCCGCGATCCAGTTCGGCACCACGGAGGTGGGCGCCACGACCAGGAACCGCGGGCGGTCCTCGCCGACCTGGTCGGCGCGCTCCACGGCCCGCGCGACGAGGGCGAGCGACTGCACGGTCTTGCCGAGGCCCATGTCGTCGGCCAGCACGCCGCCGAGCCGGTTGTCGTAGAGGAACGACAGCCAGTCGTAGCCGTCCTGCTGGTAGGGCCGGAGCACCGCGGTGAAGCCCTTCGGCAGGTCCTGCCGCTCCAGGTGCCCGTCGGTGGCGAAACCGCCCAGCACCTCGAGCGACCGGCGCCAGGCGTCGGCCTGCCGGGCCACCACCCCGAGGGCGACCAGGTCCTCCCACAGCGAGCCCTGGAAGCGGGAGATGCGCAGCGGCGCGCGGGGGTCGTCGGTCAGCTCGCGGGCCTCGGCGATCAGGGCGCGCAGGCGCTCGAAGACCGGGTCGTCCAGCGGGAAGTAGACGCCGCCGGGCAGCACCATCGCGTCGTCGCCGCGCGCCAGCGCCAGGAACACCTCCGCCAGCGGCGCGACCTCGTCACCGACCCGCACCTCGATGTCGAGGTCGAACCAGTCCCGGTCGCCCTTGACCTCGCGGGTGCCGACGGCCACCACCGGCGCCTCCTCCGCGGGGCGGTAGTCGACCGGCTCGCCCTGCTCGCGCACGGTCAGCGAGGCGACGCGGCGCAGCGCCGGCAGCACCTCCCGGGCGAAGGCGACCGCGCGCATGCCGTGCAGGTCGAACGACTCGCGCAGCTCGCCGTGCTCCAGCAGCTCCGGCGTTCGAGCGGAGTCGACGCCCGCGCCGCGGACGCCCTGCAGGATCCGCCGCTCCTGCGCCGGGTCCCGCACCTCGTCGCGCTCGCCCCCGAGGGAGACCTCGCCGCCCTGCGGCATCGTGTAGCGCCACGTCCACCGGCCGACGACGCCGCCGGGGGCGTGCTCGACGGCCAGCTCCAGCGCGGCCACCGGCCGGGCGGGTGGCGCGAAGCCGCCCGAGCGCGACACGATCGGCAGCACGCTGGCGAGCTTCCGGTAGTGGTGGGCCAGGAAGTCCGCCTCCTCCTCCGCCGGCACCTCGATCGGGTCGGGCAGGCGCAGGAAGGCGTGGGCCGCGGGCGCCAGCGGCTCGGCGAACGGCGACAGGCTGACCTGGCCCTCCGCGAGCGCCTCGCCCGGCACCCAGGTCGCGACGCCGATGCCGGGGTCGCCGATCAGCGCGTAGGGCATCGCGACCTGCTCGCCGACGGCGGGGTCGCCGTGGGCGAGCAGCGGCGACAGCACCAGGCCGCGCTCGCCGCGCTCGATGTCCGCCGCGGGCGTCACGGGCTCGCTCGCCAGCAGCAGCGGGGTCTGCAGGCGCCCGCCGGTGACCAGCCCGACCCCGGCCTCCTCCGCCTCGCGCAGCACGGTCCACAGGGCCGTGCTGCGGCAGGACCCGAGCGTCAGCCAGGTCTCGGGCACGGTGCCGACGCTGCCGGCGCTCAGCAGCCGGTGCACCTCCCCCAGCAGGCGCACCTGCTGGTCGTCGTACTCGTGCACCGACCAGTCGGAGACGACGGTGCGCCACGAGACCCCGGTGCGGCGCCAGCGGCCGTGCGCGCCGAGCAGCACGGGCCGCACGCCGATCTGGACGGGGCGCTCGCGCGGCGCGGTGCGCCGGGAGCCCGTCCAGGGCGTGTCGGCCTGCTGCAGCTCGAAGGTCAGCCCGAGCACCGCCGCGTGCTCGTCGGGGTCGAGCCCGTCGAGGATCGGGTCCAGGGTGCGGCGCCACAGGGCCTCGGCGACCGCGACCGGCGCGCTCTGCTCCGCAGGCCCGCGTCGGCCCTCCAGCAGCACGGCGCCCACGTGCTTGCAGTCGGAGGCGACCGGGCAGTCGCAGCGCCCGGAGATGGGCACCGGCCCGTCGGGCGTGGGCCGCAGGCGCACCCGGGCGGAGTAGCGGGCGTGCTCGCTGCCGCGCACGCGCCCCGTCAGCGTGGTGCGGTCGGAGCTCCAGCGCACGTCGGTGACGCGGCCCTCCCGCTGGTACGAGTCGGCGCGGGCGAAACCGGCGGGACCGGTGATGCGCGCGACGTCGAGCTCCGAGTACACGGCGCACCCCTCCCCCGGTCTGCATGCGAACCCTCAACCCTAGGCAGGCCGAGAGGACCCGACCGCGCATCCGGCGCGGTCGGGGTCGGTGGACGCGGCCGTCAGGCCGCGACGAGGCTGCGCTGCGGCAGCCGGGCCGCCAGCAGCTCGAGGGTGCGCTCGCGCGCCGGCGCCGCGTCGATCGGGTCCGCCGCGGAGGCGGCGGCCGACGGGCTCACCATGACCTCGTCGACGGCGAACCGGGCCGCGAAGTCGGCCAGCCGGCCCGCGACGTCCCCCGCCTCGCCGATGAACCAGCGGGGGCGCATCGACGCGATCAGCTCCTGCTGCGGCTCGGTCATCCGGGCCGCGGCGGCCTCCTCGACGGTGTCCAGCGCGGTCAGCGGCACCCCGGTGCGCAGCCGCGCCATGTGCTGCAGCTGCGGCAGCGCCTGGGCCTCCGCCTCCTCCCGGGTGTCCGCGGCGACGACGTTGGCGGTCAGCAGGGTGCGGGGGCGCGGGTACCGCTCGTTCGGCGTGAACTGCGAGCGGTACGCGTCGAGCGCGCGCTCGACGCCGTGGCCCGAGAAGTGGTTCGCGAACACGTAGGGCAGGCCGAGCTTCGCCGCCAGCACCGCCGAGTAGTCGCTCGAGCCCAGCAGCCACACCTCGGGCGCACCCGCGGCGGCAGGGGTGGCGCGCACGGTGTACTGCTCTCCGGACGCCAGCTGCAGGCCCGCGCCCTCGGGCGCCAGCAGCGCCTCGATGTCGCGCACGTGCTCCGGGAAGCGGTCGACGTCGCTGGTGGGGCCGGACGACCGCAGCAGTGCCGTGATGACCGGGTCGGAGCCCGGGGCGCGCCCGATCCCGAGGTCGATGCGCCCGGGCGCCGCGGCCTCGAGCGCCGCGAACTGCTCGGCGACGACGAACGGCGAGTGGTTCGGCAGCATGACGCCGCCGGAGCCCAGGCGGATGCGCCGGGTGCGGCCGGCCAGCAGGCCGAGCAGCACGGCCGGGGCCGTGGAGGCGACCGACGGCATGTTGTGGTGCTCCGCCAGCCAGTAGCGGGTGAAGCCCAGCGCGTCGGCGCGCTGCGCCAGCGAGACGGACGCCGCGACGGCGTCGCCGGAGGTCTGGCCCGTGCGCACGGGGACGAGGTCGAGCACCGACAGTGAGAGGTCCGTCATGCCTGCTCCAACCGCCGTGGGCGCTCTCGGATTCCTGCTCGGCGCGGCGGGCAGGATCGCTCCCGTGCACACCTTCCCGCTGTCCACGTCCGCTCCCCGCTCCCGCGACGCCGTCCGCCACGAGCCGCGACGCCGCACGCTGGTCGTGCTGCGCCGGCGGGAGGTGGCGGGCGGACTGGTGCGGCTGACGCTCGGCGGCGACGACCTGGCCGGCTTCACGAGCCTCGGGCCCGAGGACCACGTGAAGCTGTTCGTGCCGGGCGCGGACGGCGCGCTGGTGGGGCGCGACTACACGCCCAGCGAGTTCCGCCCCCTCGGCGCCTCCAGCGGGCCCGAGCTGGACCTGGACGTGGTCGTGCACGTCGGCGCGTCCGGCCCGGCCAGCGACTGGGCGGCCGCGGCGCGGGAGGGCGACCGGGTGGAGGTCGGCGGTCCGCGCGGCTCGAAGCTGGCGCCCGCCGGCTTCCGGAACGCGCTGCTGATCGCCGATCCGACCGGCCTGCCGGCGCTGCGCCGCTGGGTGCGGGCGTTCGCGGGCGTCCTGCCGGTGCACGCCGTGCTCTTCGGCGGTGCGGCAGCCCACTACCTGGACGAGGCCGAGGTGCTGGCGGCGACGCCGCAGGTGCTGGAGCCGCACCACGACCTGCTCGAGGTGGTGCGGACGCAGGACGTCGACGACGACACCTTCGTGTGGGCGGCCGGGGAGGCGTCCGCGCTCGTCCCGGTGCGCCGCCACCTGAAGGAGCAGGGGCTGCCGAAGACCAACCGCTCCCTGCACGGGTACTGGAAGCGGGGCGACGCCGGGTTCGACCACCACGCGCCCCTGGACCCGGCCGACCCCGACTGACCCGCTCAGCCGACCGCGCTGGAGTCGTCGTCGCCCGGTCGGGGCTCCTCCAGCGCCCGGGCCGCGATCAGCAGTGCGACCACGCCCAGGCCGGCGCGGATCGCGACGAAGACGAGCACGGCCCAGGCGGCGCCCTCGCGGCCGACGGCGAACAGCAGGCCGCCGAACGCCGCGATCAGCGCGTCGCCGATGAACGCCGACCGGATCCAGAACAGCAGCCGCGACGCCGGGGTCGTCCGGCGCCGCGGCCCCGGGTCAGAAGCCGGTGGGCCGGTGGGGGGCGTAGTCCGCCTCCAGCGCGTCCAGCTCGTCGTCGGTCAGCTCCAGGTCGACGGCGGCGACCGCGTCGTCCAGGTGGTGCTCCTTCGTCGCGCCGATGATCGGCGCGGTGACGGCCTCCTGGGCCAGCACCCAGGCCAGCGCCACCTGCGCCCGCGGGACGCCGCGGTCCGCGGCGATGCGGGCCACCGCCTCCACGATGCGCCGGTCCCCCTCCTGGCCGAACAGGGTCTTCCCGAACTCGTCGGTGCCGCTGCGGTCGGTCGTCTCGTCCCAGTCGCGGGTCAGCTTCCCGCGCGCCAGCGGCGACCACGGGATCACGCCGACGCCGGTCTCCAGGCAGTACGGCAGCATCTCCCGCTCCTCCTCGCGCTGCAGCAGGGAGTACTGGTCCTGCATGGAGACGAACCGGGTCAGCCCCTCCACGTCGGCCGTGTGCTGCATCTCGATGAACTGCCGCGCCCACATGGAGGAGGCACCGATGTAGCGCACCTTGCCCGCCTTGACCAGGTCGTGCAGCGCGGACATGGTCTCCACCACCGGCGTCTCGGGGTCGTAGCGGTGGATCTGGTAGAGGTCCACGTAGTCGGTGCCCAGGCGGCGCAGCGACGCGTCTATCTGGGTCATGATCGCGCCGCGGGACAAGCCGGCGCCGTTGGTGCCGTCGCCCATGCGGCCGTGCACCTTCGTCGCGATCACGACCTCCTCGCGGGTCGTGAACTCGCGCAGCAGCTCGCCGGTGATCTCCTCGCTGCTGCCGTCGGAGTAGACGTTGGCGGTGTCGAACGTCGTGATGCCGGCCTCGACGGCCCGACGGAAGAAGGGGCGGGAGGCCTCGAGCGGCAGGCTCCACGGGTGGTTGCCGCGCTGCGGGTCGCCGTAGCTCATGCAGCCCAGCACGATGCGGCTGACGCGCAGCCCGGAGTCGCCGAGACGGATCTGTTCCATGCCGTCGATCCTGACCCCGTCGTCCTGGACGGAACGGGTCAGCGGGTCTCGCCCATCTGCAGGTCGACGCGCAGCCCGTGCTTCGTGCGCACGACCTCCACGGGGATGCGGGGCTTGCGGCCCGCGATCTCGAGGCGCGCCAGGGCCTCGTTGACCACGGCCTCGAGCCCGCGGGGCACGCGGCCGACCGGCCCCAGGATGCGCCCGTCCACGAACAGCCGCACCGGCATCTCGGCGTCCGTGCGCTCGTCCTCGGGGGTGCGGCGCGGGATCGCGGTCTCGATCCGCTCGCCCTCCATCGCCTGCGCGATCGCGTCCTGGGCGGGGTCGCTGCCCGCCAGGCGGATCACCGTGTCCCGCTTCGCCGGCATCAGGTCGAACTTGTAGTCGTCGAGCGAGCCGGAGCCCTGGTCCCCGCGCGGGAACTCGGGGTCCGCACCCTTCCTGCCGAACAGCACGCGCCCATCATGCCGCGCCGGGCCCGCTCTTATCGGATTCTCAACCTGGAAGGGGGCGCGCGGAGGGAATGAACGGGGGCGCCGCGTACGTTGTCATGATCATGCAGCGCAGGACCCCCAGGATCGCAGAAGAGATCGAGGACGAGTTCGGCACCGTGACCCGGTACCGCCGTCACCCCAACGGCCGCGGCCTCGTCGCGACCGACGCGTCCGTCGACCAGACGGCGTTCCTCGCCCCGACCGTGTACGTCGAGTCGGGCGCCCGCATCGGGCGCGGTGCCCGCATCGCCGCCGGCACGTGGGTCGACCGCGAGGCCGTCATCGGCCCGCACGCCGAGGTCGGCGCCTCGGTGCACGTCGGCGCCGCCGTCGTGATCGGCGAGAGCGCCCGCATCGGCAGCCACACGAAGATCGGCGCCCGCGCCACGGTCGGCTCCGGCGCCCGCATCGCCGCCGACCAGCGCATCGACGAGGACGCGGTGCTGCCGCAGCAGAGCCTCTACGGCGCCGCGGCCTGAGCGCCGCCGGCGGCCGCGAGGTCGCCGGCCCCGCTGCGGCAGGATCGAAGAAGCCCCGCTCCGGATCACCGGAGCGGGGCTTCGTCGTACCCGGGAGCGACTAGCGGCGCAGGCCCAGGCGCTCGATCAGCGAGCGGTAGCGCTCGATGTCGACGTCCTGCAGGTAGCCCAGCAGCCGGCGACGCTGACCCACGAGCAGCAGCAGGCCGCGACGCGAGTGGTGGTCGTGCTTGTGCAGCTTCAAGTGCTCGGTCAGATCCTTGATGCGGGTCGTCAGCATCGCGATCTGCACCTCGGGCGAGCCGGTGTCGCCCTCGTGCGTCGCGTACTCCGCGATGATCGCCTTCTTGACCTCGGCGTCCAGTGCCATAGGGGTCCTCCTCATGCTCGCTGCGCGGTGCGGAACGCCTGGTGCGTTCCGCGCTCTGATCCCGCGGCCGGTTCACGGCAGTCGAGAAGGCTACCAGCCGAGCGGCCCTGAGCGGTTCCTGAAGCGGCCGCCGCCCCGCCCCGGCCGGGTCCGGGGCCTCCCGTACAGTGCGGGCTCGACCGTGTGAGGGGGCGAACATGTCATCCACGATCCTCGACATCGTGCTGGTCCTGGTGCTGCTGGCCTACCTGGCGACCGGCTGGCGGCT
>JAKONM010000191.1 GCA_022701925.1 Microbacteriaceae bacterium | reverse complement strand
CAGCACGGCCGCCTCGACCTGCTGCCCCAGCCCTGCCGGCTCTGCGGCCACCGCACGGGGCTGCGCCTGCCCTCCGGCATGGTCTGCGCCGTCTGCGAGTGGCCCCACGGCGAGCACCCGGACGGCGAGCTGCCCCCGCCGCGGGTCGACGTCGTCTACTACCTAGGCTTCCGCGACCGCGTGAAGATCGGCACCAGCGCCAACCCGAGGCAGCGGTTCCAGGCGCTGCGGTTCGAGGCGGTGCTGGCGTTCGAGCGCGGCGACCGCCGGCTGGAGCACCGGCGGCACGAGCAGTTCGCGGAGGAGCGGGCCGCCGGCAGCGAGTGGTTCGAGGCGAGCGACCGGCTGCGGCAGCACGTCGACGTGCTGGCCGGCGGCGTGGACCCGTGGGACCGCTGGCGGCGCTGGGTCGCCGAAGCGGTCGCCGTCCGCTGACTCCCGCGGATCCGCAGTTCCTCCCCGACACGCCGCTGCCGCGGGTGCCGTCCGCGGTGTGTCGCTCCAGAACTGCGGATCGGCGAAGGAACTGCGGATCCGCGAGCCAGCGGGTGGCGGCGGCCCCGGGCGGGGACGTGCCCGTCGCTGCGGAAGTGCGGACAATGAGGCACGTGGTCCGCGGTCGCCTGCTCGTGTTCCTGGGCGCCGCGCCCGGAGTGGGCAAGACCTGCTCGATGCTCGAGGAGGCGCACCGGCTGCGCGAGCAGGGCCGCGACGTGGTGTCCGCGGTGGTGCTGGACCACGGCCGCAGCGCGACCGCCGCGATCGCCCGCGGCATCGAGGCCGTGCCGCCGCGCATCGTGCAGCACGGCGGCCTGCGGCTCGAGGAGGTCGACCTGCAGGCCGTCGTCGCGCGGCGTCCGCAGGTGGCGCTGGTCGACGAGCTGGCGCACACCAACGCGCCCGGCTCGCAGCACGAGAAGCGCTGGCAGGACGTGGACGCGCTGCTCGACGCGGGCGTCGACGTGCTGTCGACCGTGAACATCCAGCACATCGCGTCGCTGAACGACGTGGTCGAGCGCATCACCGGCATCCCGCAGCGGGAGACGATCCCGGACGGCGTGCTGCGCGGCGCGGACCGCATCGAGCTGGTCGACCTGGCGCCGCAGGCGCTGCGCGACCGGCTGTCCGCCGGTCAGGTCTACCCGGCGACCCGCATCGACGCGGCGCTCTCCAACTACTTCCGCGTCGGCAACCTGACCGCGCTGCGCGAGCTGGCCCTGCTGTGGCTGGCCGACGAGGTCGACAGCGCGCTGCAGCGCTACCGCGTGGAGCACGGCATCGCGACCGCCTGGGAGGCCCGCGAGCGCGTCGTGGTCGCGCTGACCGGCGGCGCGGAGGGCGAGACGCTGCTGCGCCGCGGGGCCCGCATCGCGCAGCGCTCCGGCGGCGGGCAGCTGCTGGCCGTGCACGTCACGAGCGAGGACGGGCTGGCCGCGCCCGACCCCGCGGCCCTCGCCGCGCAGCGCGTGCTGGTGGAGCAGCTGGCCGGCACCTACCACCAGGTGGTCGGCGAGGACATCCCCACCGCGCTGATCGAGTTCGCGCGATCGGCGCACGCGACCCAGCTGGTGGTCGGCGCCTCGCGCCGCTCGCGGCTGGTCGCGCTGCTGACCGGCCCCGGCACCGGCGGCCGCGTCGTGCGCACCTCCGGCGACATCGACGTGCACATGGTCAACCACGGCGCGGCCGGCACCCGCTCGAGCCTGCTGCCGAAGGGTCGCGGGGCGCTCTCCGCCCGCCGCCGCGTGCTGGGGTTCGCGCTGGCGCTCGCCGGCGGTCCGCTGCTCACGCTGGTGCTCAGCGCGACCCGCTCGGACGAGAGCCTCACGGCGGAGGCGCTGGGCTACCAGCTGCTCGTGATCCTGGTGGCGCTGGTCGGCGGCGCCGGGCCCGCCGCGTTCGCGGCCGTGCTCTCGGGGCTGACGCTGGACTACCTGTTCGCCGAGCCGCTGTTCACCTTCACGATCGCGCGCCCCTCCCACTTCATCGCCCTGCTGCTGTACCTGGCGAACGGGCTGCTGGTCAGCTTCGTGGTGGACCGCGCCGCGCGGCTGACCCGCGTCGCCCGCCGCTCGGCGAGCGAGTCGGAGGTGCTGGCCGTCATCGCCGGCGGCGTGCTGCGCGGCGAGGACGCGGTGATGGCGCTGCTGGAGCGCACCCGGGAGGCCTTCGGGATGACCGCCGTGCGCCTGCGCGGCGCGAGCGGCGTGGTGGAGCAGCGCGGCGACGCGGACGCGGCGGGCACGACCACCGAGGTGCCGGTCGACGGCACGACCCGGCTCGAGCTGGTGGGGCGGCCGCTCGACGCCTCCGACCGCCGCATCCTCGACGTCGTCGCCACGCAGCTGGCCGTCGCGCTCGAGCAGCGGGCGCTGACGGCGACGGCCAGCCGGCTGGAGCCGATGGCGCAGGTGGACCGGGTGCGCTCGGCGCTGCTCGCGGCCGTCGGGCACGACCTGCGCCGCCCGCTGGCCGTGGCGACCGCCGCCGTCACCAGCCTGCGCTCCTCCGGCGACCGGCTGACCCCGGCCGATCGGGATCAGCTGCTGGAGGGGGCCGAGCGGGCCCTCGACACCCTGGCCCG
>JAKONM010000181.1 GCA_022701925.1 Microbacteriaceae bacterium | reverse complement strand
TGCCCGTCTGCGTTGCGAAGCGCATCGACGACGACTACACCGGACTGCACCTGTCCAAGGGCGAGCACGTGCTGGAGGGCACGCAGGCGCTGAAGTTCCTGCGGACGCGGCACGGCGTCGGCGACGGCAGCGACCTGACCCGCATCAGCTCGCAGCAGGTCTTCCTGTCGTCGCTGGTGCGCACGATGAAGAGCTCGTCCACCCTCACCGACATCACCAAGCTGTACGGGCTGGCGATCGCGGCGACGCAGAGCATGAGCCTGTCCACCTCGCTCGCGAGCCCCGACACGATGGTGTCCATCGCTCGCGCCGGCGCCTCGATCCCGCTCGGCCAGTTCGTGCTGGTGCAGTATCCGACGATGCTCTCCGGCGACGGCCTGGTGCCGAACGAGAGCGCGGCGAAGACGCTGATCTCCGCCGTGAAGGCCGACCGCACGCTGCGGCTGGCGAAGAAGCAGGTCGGCGCCACCGACGGCCAGGGCTCCGTGGAGTCGCCGTCGTCGACGCCCTCGGCGACCTCCTCGTCCACGCCGACGCCGTCCTCGTCGTCGTCCGCGGGGTCCGACGACGGCGTCGACCTGCCCGACACCGTGGTCGGTCAGACGGTCGAGCAGCAGACCTGCTCCGTCGGCAACGACCTGGGCAGGCGGTGACCGCCGTCGTCGCCGCCGCGGGCTCCGGCGCCGCCGAGTCCGGCGGGCTGGTCGGGTTCGCGGCGCAGGTGCTGCAGGCGATGGGCGACCCCGGCGTCGGCGCCCTGGTGCTGCTCGAGACGCTGTTCCCGCCGATCCCCAGCGAGGTGATCCTGCCCTTCGCCGGCTACCTCACGCAGTCGGGCGGGCTGAACCTGGTGCCGCTGATCCTCTGGAGCACGCTCGGCTCCGTCGTCGGGGCCCTGCTGCTGTACTGGCTCGGCGCCGCCGTCGGGCTGGAGCGCTCCATCCGGCTGCTGGCGAGGACGCACCTGGTCAGCCGCGGCGACCTGGAGCGCGGTGCCGAGTGGTTCTCGAAGCACGGCGCCGTCTCGGTGCTGGTGGGGCGGCTCGTGCCCGGCGTCCGCAGCCTGATCTCGATCCCGGCCGGTGCCGCGCGCATGCACCTGGGGCTGTTCGTGCTGTGCACGACCATCGGCAGCGGGGTGTGGAACGGCGTGCTGATCGGGCTGGGCGCTGCGCTCGGCACGCAGCGGGAGGTGATCGACCAGTACCTGGGCGTGCTCGACTGGGTGGTCTACGGCGCGCTCGCCGTCGCGCTGGTCGTGCTGGTGTCCCGGCGCATCCGCGAGCACCGGCGCGCATCGCGCGACCCGCAGACCGACTGATCCGCCCGACGCGGCGGGTGCTGCTCCTCCTGGAGCAGGGGAGGGACCGCTACTCGGCCAGCACCTCGATCAGCAGCGCCTCGGCGGGCTGCAGCGCCGGCAGCGGCACGCCGGGGCCGGTGAGCAGCGCGCCGGGCAGCACGACGTCGCCGCCGTCGTCCAGCCCGCGGCACCAGGCCGGGTCGGCGATGCCGCGGCGGGCCGCCCGCCCGAAGTCCTGCCGGAAGCGCACGCGGTACGCGCGCTCGGGGTCGAGCCCCGGCAGGGGCGTGCGCGGGTCCGCCGCGCGGCGCCCGGTCTCCAGCTGCGCCAGCTGGAACAGCGCCCGGTCGCGCTCGCGGCTCACCACGCCGCGCAGGGTCGCCCCGTCCGGCACGTCGTCGCCGTGCACCACGTCGCCGCTGTGCAGCAGGTCGCGCTGCTCCTTGTAGACCGCGATCCACGCGGCGATCGCGGCCTTCTCCTCATCGGAGCGCTGCGCGACGTCCCACTCCAGCCCCGCGTGCCCGAACAGCGCGGTGGCCATGCGGAACGGCAGGCTCGTCACCCGGCCGGTCGTGTGCGCCTCCGCGGCACCGACGTGGGTGCCCAGCACCTCCAGCGGCACCAGCAGCTCGGTGCCCTGCTGGATGCGCTGGCGCTCGATCGGGTCGATCGTGTCCGACGCCCACACGCGCTGCGTGTGCGCCAGCGCCCCCAGGTCGACGCGGCCGCCACCGGAGGCGCAGGACTCGATCTCGAGCCCCGGATGCCGCTGCCGCAGCGCGTCGACCATCCGGTAGAAGGCCGCGGTCTGCTCGTGCACGCCGGGGCGGCCGGTGGTGCGGTCGACGGCCTCGTGCAGGTCGCGGTTGTGGTCCCACTTGATGAAGGCCACCTGCGCCGCCGCGACGACCGCGCTGATCCGCTCGAACACGTGGCTCCAGCAGTCCGGGTCGCCGAGGTTCAGCACCTGCTGGTGCCGCCACATCGGCTGGGCGCCCTGCTCGTCCGCCAGGATCCACTCCGGGTGCGCCCGCGCCAGGTCGGAGTCGGGATTCACCATCTCGGGCTCGAACCACAGCCCGAAGTCCATGCCGGCGTCCCGCACCAGCTGCGACAGCGGCTCGAGGCCCTGCGGCCAGACCGCGGGGTCCACCTCCCAGTCGCCCAGGCCCGCGTGGTCGTCGCGGCGGTGCAGGAACCAGCCGTCGTCCAGCACGAACCGCTCGACGCCCAGCTCGGCCGCCGCGGTCACCAGGGGGCGCAGCCGCTCCAGGTCGTGGTCGAAGTAGACGGCCTCCCAGCTGTTCAGCAGCACGGGGCGGGGGCCGGTCGGCCGGGCCGGGAAGGTGCGGGCCAGTGCGTGCACCCGGCGGGCGACGCCGTCGAGGCCCGCGTCGGAGTGGACGAAGAGCACCGACGGCGAGGCGTAGCGCTCGCCCGGCGCCAGGCGCACCTCGCCGGGGGCCAGCAGCTCTCCGGCGCCCACCAGCGCGCCGTTCGGCCCCGCCCCGAGCGGCTGCCGGTCCACGACGACCTCGGAGTCACCGCTCCAGGCCAGGTGCGCGGCCCACACCTCGCCCGTGCGGAAGCGGAAGCCGGGCGTGCCGACGGCCGTCAGCGTCACCGCGTCGTGTCCGGTGCGCCCGTGCCGGCCCGACCGCACCCAGGTGCCGTCGGCCACCGCGCGCCGCTGCGGACGGCGCTCGTCGCTCCAGGCCCCCGTGAAGTCCAGCACCTCGCGCGCCCGGTCGGGCACGGGCACCAGCAGCCGCAGCGCCTGCACGTCGAGCACGGCCTCGCCGGTGTTCTCGATCTCTGCGGAGGCCTCGAGCACGCCGGAGGGGTGCAGGCGGTAGGTCAGGCGCACCTCCCCGCCGGTGCGGGGCTCGGAGAGCACCACCGCCACGGCGCCGCCCGACTGCTCGGTGCGCGCCGTCGGCGCCGCCGGCAGCACCCCGCCGGCGTGCCACTGGAACGCGGGCAGCCCGGACCAGCCGTCCGCCTGGCTCGGGGCGACCGAGGGCCCGCGCGGCTCGTCCAGCGAGCTGTGCAGCGCCGCGGTGCCCTGCGTCGACGCCAGGGCCTCCACCGCAGCGGGCGGCAGGGCGGCCCCCCAGTGCAGCACCTCGGGAACGCCTCGCGCGTCGCTGCCCAGCACGAACGAGACCCCGCCGTCGGAGAGATGATGCACGGGACAGGACGCTAGCGGGATCGCGTCGGGCGGATCGCGGTGAGCGGGGGAGGGGGAGCGCGTGCGCGTGGTGCTCGCCCCCGACTCGTTCAAGGGCACGCTCGCCGCGGCCGATGCGGCGGCCGCCCTCGCGGAGGGCTGGTCCGCGGTGCGCCCGCAGGACGAGACCGTGCTGCTGCCGATGGCGGACGGCGGGGAGGGCACGCTGGCCGCCCTGGTCGCGGCGTCCCCGGGGGCGGCCGTCCGCAGCCTGCGGACGCCCGGCCCGGACGGGCGCCCCGTCGATGCGGCCTGGGGGCTGCTGCCGGACGGCACCGCGGTGGTCGAGCTGGCCGCCGCGAGCGGGCTGACCCTGCTGCGACGCCCCGCCCCGCTCGCGGCGACCACCCGCGGCTTCGGCGCGCTGATCGGCGCCGCCCTCGATGCGGGGGCCGGGCGGCTGCTGCTCGCGATCGGCGGCAGCGCGTCGACCGACGGCGGCACCGGCGCGCTGACGGCGCTGGGCGGCCGCTTCCTGGACGCCGAGGGCGACGCGCTGCCCGACGGCGGCGGGGCGCTGCACCGGCTCGAGCGCGTCGATCTCGGCGGCCTCCGCGCGGCGCCGCCCGGGGGAGTCCGCGTGCTGACCGACGTCGTCAACCCGCTGCTCGGGCCGCGCGGCGCCGCCGCGGTCTACGGGCCGCAGAAGGGCGCGGGCGTCGCGGAGGTCGCACTGCTGGAGCGGGGTCTCGGGGCGCTGGCCGCCCTGCTGCCGGCGGACCCCGCGACGCCGGGGGCGGGGGCCGCCGGCGGCACCGCGTTCGGGCTGCTCGCGTGGGGCGCGGGGCTGGTGCCCGGTGCCCCCGCGGTCGCCGAGGCCATCGGGCTGCCGGCCGCGCTCGCGGGGGCCGATCTCGTGGTGACGGGGGAGGGCCGCTTCGACGCCCAGTCGGCGCAGGGCAAGGTTCCCGCGCACGTCGCGGCGCTGGCCGCAGCCGCCGGGATCCCCGCACTGCTGGTGGCCGGGTCGCTCGACGCGCCGACCGCCGCCTTCGCGCGCGCCGTGTCGCTGACGGACCTCGTCGGCCGCGACCGGGCGCTCGGCGAGCCGGCCGCGGCGCTGCGGCGGGCCGGCCGGCGCCTGGCCGCCCCTCC
>JAKONM010000135.1 GCA_022701925.1 Microbacteriaceae bacterium | reverse complement strand
AGGAGGATGTCCCAGAACACCCGGACGATGCTCGCGCCGTCGACCCGCGCCGCCTCGATCAGCTCGCTCGGGATGCCGTCGACGAAGTTCCTCGCGAGCAGCGTCGTGAACGGGATCTGCAGCGCGGCGATCGGGATGATCACCGCCCAGAGCGTGTTGTAGGCGCCCACCTGCGTCACCGTCGCGAAGAGCGGCGCGATCAGCACCACGCCCGGCAGGGTCAGGCAGATCAGCAGCAGCCAGAACCACACCTCCTTGAACCGGATGTGCAGCTTGGAGAAGCCGAAGGCCGCCGTCATCGTGCAGGCCATCACGATCACGATCACCGCGGCCGAGACCAGCGCGCTGTTGATGAAGAACCGCGGCAGCTGCGGCAGCGAGAGCACCGTCGCGTAGTTGCCCCAGCCCAGGCCCTCGAGCGAGCCCTGCACCATCGCGACGAGCGGGAAGACGAAGGGGACGACGAGTGCCGTCAGCAGCAGCTGCAGGACCAGCCTGGTGCGCAGGCGCCGGGTCTCAAACACGGTCCGTCCCCTTCCGCTCGCGCGAGCCGACCTGGATGAGCACCGCGGTGCCGACCGCCAGCAGCAGCAGCACGATGGAGAACGCGGCGCCGAGCCCGACGTCCGAGAACTGCACGCTGACGCGGTAGATGCGGGTGCCGAGGAACTCGGTCGCGTAGGTGGGCCCGCCGCCCGTGATCAGGAACGGGATGTCGAAGGTCTTCAGCGACCCGATCGCCGACAGGATCGCGATGGCGATCGTGGTGCCGCGCACCGAGGGCCACACGATCGAGGCGATGATGCGCGCGTCGCCGGCCCCGTCGATGCGCGCGGCCTCCACGACCTCCGGCGAGATCTGCCCGATCGCCGCGAAGTACAGGATGAAGACGATGCCCGCCGACTGCCAGATCTGGACGGACATGATGATGATCAGCGCCGTCGTGCCGTTGGAGAACCACGGCTGCGCGAGGGAGCCGAGCCCCACGGTGTCGAGGATCCCGTTCAGGGTGCCGGTGGGCGCGTAGATCTGCCGGAAGACCGGGGCCGTCGTGGCGGGGGCCAGCACGACCGGGATGAAGATCAGGACCTTGTAGAGCGTCTTCAGGTAGAGGCGGGAGTGCAGCAGGCACGCCAGCACGACCCCGAGGACGACCTGCACCGAGAAGGTGACGACGTAGAACGCGGCGGTGTTGCCGAGCGCCCGCCAGAAGATCGGGTCGCGGAACATGCGGCCGAAGTTCTCGAGCCCCACCTGCCGCTGGAACGGCGCCGCGCCGTCCCAGTCGAGGGTGGAGAGGTAGCCGGTGTAGCCGATGCAGTAATAGAGGACCCCCACCGAGACCACGAGCGCGGGCAGGATCCAGGGCAGCCCGGCGGGGCGGCTGAGGCCGCGGGGGCGGCGGGACGACCTCTCGGTCGCCACGCCGGCCCCGCCGCCGAGCGGCGTCGTGCTCGTCATCGTCGTCGTCCTCCGACCGTCCGTCTCGCCGCCGTCGCCCGCATCGAACCGGGTCAGCCCGCGTCGGCGACGGACTGCACGTCCTTCGCCGCGTCCTCGGGCGACTTGCTGCTGTTCACCATCGCCTGGCTGGCGTCGATGACCGCCTGGCTCAGCTCGGCGGTCAGCGTCGTGCCGTACCGCGGGTCGAGCTTCGCGTCGAGCGAGCCGGCCAGCTGCTCGAGCGCCGGTCGCTGCACCTGCTCGTCCACCAGCTCGATCGAGTCGAAGTCCGGTGCCACGCCCTTCAGGGTCGCCACGGCGTCGAGGTTGCTCACCACGGCCTCCTGCCCGGCCTTCGTCGTGCCGAGCCAGAGCGCGAACGTGGTCGCCGCGTTGCGGTTCTTGCTCTTCGCGTTCACCGAGTTGCCCGCGTCCACGTCCGAGAAGACGGTGGAGGGGTTGCCCTTGCCGGCCACGTCGGGGAAGGCGACGGGGAGGCTGACCAGGCGGTCGCCGCCGGGAGCGACGCCGGCGCCCTCGAGCGCGGCGTCGAGGTTCTTCACGATCGAGTACTGCGAGTACCAGGTGCCCATCTGCACCATCGGCACCTTGCCGGAGAGGAAGGCGTTGTTCACGTCGGGGTACTGCTGGATGCCGACGGAGCCCTTGTCGAGGATGCCGTCGTCCTGCATCTTGCGCAGGATGCCGAAGGCCTCGACGAAGCCGGGGTCGTCCCACTTCGCCTTCCCGGCCAGCGCGTTCGCCCAGAGGCCCGGCTCCACGCTGTCGACGATCGAGTGCATGGTGTCGACGATGAAGCCCGCGCTGCCGGCGAGGCCCTCGCGGAAGCAGCCGAGGCCCTTCGAGCGGAAGACCTTGCACGCGGCGACCCACTCGTCGTAGGTGGTCGGCACCTCGACGTCGTACTGGTCGAACGTGTCCTTGTTGATCCACATGAGGCCGGCGCCGACCCGCGCCCACTGCGCCGCGACCAGTCGGTCGTCGATCGTGAAGGCGTCGGTGCCGCCGGCGAAGACCTTCGACTCCCAGTCCGCGCCGAGCAGCTCCTCCACCGCGGGCGTGAGGTCCGCCGCGTACGAGCCGAAGGTCTGCGCGGAGAACGAGCCGGTGGCGTTCACGGAGAACACGTCGGGGCCGTCGTTGGAGGCGAGCGCGGGCCGCAGCAGCGCGGCGTAGTTGTCGATGGGCACCTTGCGGTACGTCACCTTGATGTCCGGGTACTGCTTGTTGAACGCCGCGATCTCGGACTCGGCGACGTTGTTGTCGGGCGTCCAGCTCCACCAGGTGATGTCGCCGGAGTCGGCGGGGCCGCCGTCGCCGCCGCCGGAGGCGCTGCTGCAGCCGGTGAGACCGGCGACGAGGAGCGCGGTCGTGGCGGCGAAGGCCGCCGCCCTGCGCATGGGGAGTGAGGAGAACCGCATCGTCTTCCGTCCGTCGTTGGGGGGTGCGGACGACTGACGACTCGCCACGTCCGCGGGGCTGTGGTGGGGACACTAGGCGGGCGCTGCGCAACATTGCAACGCTGACACGCGAAACTTTCTCTCTGTTGCCGCTTTGTTATCGTCGTGCACGCGGCGTCGCGGAGCAGCGCTGCCCCGAGCGGAGCGAGGTCCCATGTCGACGTCCGAGCAGTCCCCGGCAGCACAGGCGTTCGAGGAGGGCGGCCCGTGGACCGTCGGCCCCGCCTCCGTGCCCGCGGTCGTCCGCACCCGCGGCGTCGAACGACCGCGGCGCAGCACGTTCGCGGTCGTCGGTTCGGGCTGGCGCGCACTCGCCTACCTCCGCCTCGGCCACCAGCTGCCCGACCTGTTCGAGGCCGTCGGCGTCGTCACCCGCGGCGCGGAGGCGGGCGCGCGCGTCGAGGCGGAGCACCGCGTCCCGGCCTTCCGCACGCTGGAGGAGCTGCTCGCGCACCGCAGGCCCGACCTCGTCGTGCTCTCGGTGCCGTGGCCGGTCACCCCCGACCTGATCCGCGCGGCCGTGGCGGTCGGGCTGCCGGTGCTCGCGGAGACCCCTCCCGCGCCGGACGTCGAGGGGATGCGAGCGCTCTGGGCCGACGTGGGCGCGGCGGGGCTCGTGCAGGTGGCCGAGCAGTATCCGCTGATGCCGCTGCACGCGGCGCGGGCGGCCCTCGTGCGCGACGGGACGATCGGCGCGCCCGGCTCGGCCCACGTCTCCTCGACCCACCTGTACCACGCCGTCGCGCTGATGCGGTCGATGCTCGGCGTGGACGTCGGCCCGGTGCGGGTGAGCGCGACCACGGCGGTCGCGCCGCTCGTCGACCCGATCACGCCGGCGGGCTGGACGCACGACGCAGCGCCGAAGCCCGCCCGCACGGTCCTCGCCGCGCTCGACCTGGGCGACGGCCGCTCGGGGCTCTACGACTTCACCGACAACCAGTGGTGGAACCCGCTGCGACCGGACCACCTGGCGGTGCGCGGGTCGCACGGGGAGATCCACGACGAGGACGTGGTGCGCATGGCGGACGCGACGACCCCGGTCGCCTCACGCATCGAGCGCCGGGTCGCCGGGTTCGGCATGCACTACGAGGGGCTCGAGACGACGCACCTGTCGTTCGACGGACGCGTCGTGTGGCGCAACCGCTTCGAGGGCGGCGGGCTCACGGACGACGAGCTGGGGACGGCGCAGCTGGTCGCCGCGACCGGCGCCTGGGCGCGCGGAGAGGGCCCGGCGCCCTACCCGCTGCGGGACGGCCTGCACGACCACCGGGTCGGCATCGCGATCGAGCAGGCCGCCGCCGGCGGGCAGGCGGTCGAGGTGGGCGACGAGCCCTGGACCTGAGGAGCCCGGACCTAGGGGGTGACGGGGTCCGGCCCGCCCGCCGCCTCCGCGGGTGCCGCGGTCGACTGGCGGACCACCAGCGTGGTCGCCAGGTCGATGTGCGAGACGGCGAAGTCGGGCTCGTCGCGCAGTCGCACCAGCAGGCGGGTGGCCTGGTCGGCCATCTCGGCCAGCGGCACGCGGATGGTCGTCAACGCGGGCGAGACCCACGACGCCGCCTTCAGGTCGTCGTAGCCGACCACGGAGAGCTGCTCCGGGATGCGCACGCCGTGCGAGCGCGCCGCCTCGTAGACGCCGAGCGCCTGCAGGTCGTTGGAGGCGAACACCGCGGTGGGCGGCTCCGGCAGCTCGAGCAGCGCGCCCCCGTGCTCCAGGCCGTCGCGGTGGTGGAACTCGCCGCGCCGCACGTACTCCGGCGGCAGCGGCAGGCCCGCGGCCTCGACGGCCGCCCGGAACCCGGAGAGGCGCGCGACGGAGGCGATCATGTCGTCCGGCCCGGTGACGATGCCGATGCGGCGGTGGCCCAGGTCGATCAGGTGCCGCGTCGCCTGGAAGGCGCCGCTCCAGTCGGCCGAGCCCACGGAGTGCTCCGACGGGTGCGCGTGCCCGCCCTGGTCGATCGTGACGACCGGCACCTGCCGCGACTGCAGCACGCGGCGCGGCGCGTCGGGCAGCTCGGCGCCGACCAGCAGCACGCCGACCGGCCGCCTCGCCAGCACGGCGTCGAGCCAGCGGGGGTCCGCCGACTTGCGGTCCTGCGTGCCCGAGACGACCATCCCCAGGCCGTGCTCGCGCGCCACCCGCTCGACGCCCGCGATCAGCTCGACGGCCCACGTGCTGTCGATCTCCCAGACCAGCACGTCGATCAGCGCTGCGGGCCCCGTGGAGGACTGCCGGCGCGCGTAGCCCTGCTGCTGCAGCAGCCCCTCGATCTTGGCGCGGGTCTCGTCGGAGACGCCGGGGCGCCCGTTCAGCACCTTCGACACGGTCGAGATCGAGACGTCGGCGATGTCCGCGACCTCGGCCAGGGTCGCGCGGGCGGCGACGACCTGGTCGTCCTTGTCAGCGGGCATGCGCCAGAGCGTAGCGAGCAGCGGCTCCGTCGCCGCGGGGTCGGTCATGCCCCCGGCCGCACCTCCTGGACGCCGTCGCCGCCCGCCTCGACGGTGAAGGCCGCGGAGCCCCCGGCGGCCTCGACCGCGTAGGCGCCGCCGAAGCCCTCGACCTCCAGCACGCCGTCGGCGTCGGTGCGCCGCGTCGTGCGCGGCAGCCACCACTCCCCGCGGATCAGCGACTGCAGCCGGTGGTACCCGGGCTTCTTCGAGCCGTCGGCGCGCAGCACCCCGCAGGGGGCGCCCAGCCAGGAGCCCGCGTCGGTGAGGCCCCAGTAGTTGATCACCTGCACCGCGGGGTGCCCGACGAGGTTGCGGTAGTGGCGCTCCAGCTCGTCCGCCTGCCGCGCCTCCCCCTCCTCCGTCGTCGGCCACGCAGGGATGCGGTAGTCGTTCAGGTCCTCGATGTGGGCGGGCATCAGGTGCCCCGACAGCAGGGTGGTCTCCGTCATGTGCAGCGGCAGCCCGAAGCGCGCGAAGCGGTCGAGGATCGCCGTGACGGCCTCCTCCCCCCGGTAGCCCTGGTGCATGTGGGTCTGCAGGCCGATCGCGTCGACCGCGATCCCCGCCTCCAGCACCTGCTCGATCAACCGCTCGTAGGCCGGCGACAGGTCGAAGTCGTTGATCAGCAGGGTGGCCGACGGGTTGCCCGCGCGGGCCTCCTCGAAGGCCAGGCGCACCGTCTCGAGGCGCCCCTTCTCCTTCGCCAGGTCGGTGATGCGGTTCGCCCCGTTGTCGAAGACCGGCATGATCACGGCCTCGTTGATCGCGTCCCACACGTCGATCAGCCCGGCGAAGTCGCGCGGAAGGGCGCGGGACCGCTCGCGCTGAAGCCGCTCCACCTCGTCCAGGGGCAGGTCCGCCTGCCACGCGGGCGTCACCGTGTGCCACATCAGCGGGTGGCCCTTCACCGCGACGCCGCGGTCGGTGAACCACTGCGCCGTGCGCCGCAGGCGGTCCTCGTCCGGGGCGCCGCGGCGGGGCTCGTACCGGCCCCAGTAGAACGGCAGCGTCGTCTGGCCGAAGAGGCCCAGGTAGGCCTCCGCCAGCACCTCGAGCGGCACGCCCTCCGCGGTGCCGAACGCCTCGACCTCGTCGGCGCCCTCCGGGGCCGGGCCGCCGACCAGCGGCAGGAAGTCGAAGCCGATGTTGCCGAAGCCGAAGGCGTGCCCGCGCTGCTCGACCTGCACGTCCGCGTCGGCCAGCGGGCGGCCGTCCGCGTCCTGCACGGTCAGCCGGGTGCGTCCGATGCGGTGCTGAGGGGTGGTGGTCACGGCGGAGCCGCCTTCCCGGCCCGAGGGCCGCGTCGTGGTCGAGGTCATGCGCCGGCAGGCGCCAGATGGCGGGCGATGAAGGCGAGCGACGCGGCGACGTCGTCCGGCCCGCCGCCCTCGTGCCCGTTGAAGCGGTGCAGCAGCAGCTGCTTGCCCTGCGCGGGGCTGGCGTTGAACGCGGCGAAGGGGCCGGACGGCGGCACGATCGCGTCCATCAGCGCGGCGGTCACCAGCAGCGGCGCGGTGATGCGCGACGCCATCAGGGCTCCGTCGACGTGGGCCAGCACCGCGAGCACGGCGTCCACCTGGTCGCGGTGCACCGCCAGGTACTCGACGACCTCGTGGAACGGCTTCGCGTCGGTGATCGTGATCGACCGGGCGATGTCGCACAGGAAGG
>JAKONM010000128.1 GCA_022701925.1 Microbacteriaceae bacterium | reverse complement strand
GGAGCCGCGCGACCCTCCCAGCGGGCACCGCCCCCTGTTCGCGGATCCGCAAGAACTCGACGACGCGCCGCGCGCGGCCGCTCCGCAGGCGGCGTGTCGCCCGAGCAGTGCGGATCCGCGCGGGAACCGCGGATCCGCGCACCTCGAGCGCGGCCGGCGGCCTCAGAGCAGCAGGGACCCCGCCGCCAGCAGGGCGGTCGGCAGGGCGGCCACGCCCTGGGCGCGGGACGCGTCGCGGCCCTGCACGAACTCGGCGACCGCGGCGAGCAGCACCAGGATCGTGAGCGTGCGCACGCCCACCGGGACGGAGCCTCCGGCGAGCAGCGCGCCCACCTGGTGGAAGGCGATCACGCCCCACGGCACGATGCCGAGCATCGCCGCGATCGACCACGGCCACCGGCCGGGAACCGACCGCATCAGCACCGTCGCGGCGGTGGCCGCGTAGACCAGCACGAGGGCGCCGAGGTCGCGCACGCCGTTCAGCTGCGCGACCAGGAAGACCGCGATCGGCAGCGCCGCGCCGACGACCACCAGGCGGCGGTGCCCGTGCAGGCCCGGGACGAGCAGCAGCGCCGCGGCCAGGGCCGCGGGCACCAGCAGCGCGATCCGGCCGGCGACGGCGCCGAGCTCGACCCGGTCGCCGACCGCCGGGCCGCCGGGTCCGCGCAGATCGGCGCTGACAGGCAGCGGCAGCGCGGGCAGCAGCACCGCGGCGAGCAGCCCGAGCAGCAGCCCCGCGGCGGCGACGACGGCGCCGACCCGGGCGCTCACTCCGGCACCGGAGCGCCCGTGGGGTCCTCCTCGACGTCGCCGAAGCGGTCGCCCGTCCACTCGACCACGCGCCACGCCCCCGGCCGCCCCTCCAGGATCACGATGCCGGTGTTCGGCAGGCCGTGGTCGCGCCCGTGGTCGTCCGGCACGTTGCGGCCGCGCACGGACGACCAGGTGCGCACGGTCGCACCGTGGCTGACGCAGACGACCGCGCCCTCCACGCCCTCGACCGCGTCGGCCACCGCCGCGTCGACGCGGGCGAAGAAGTCGGCGCCGTCCTCCGGCGACCCCGGCACCCGCGCGGCGAGGTCGCCCTCGGCCCACGCGAACACGGTGCGCAGGTAGGTCATCACCGAGTCGTGGTCGTGCAGCCCCTCGAGGTCGCCGGCCTGCACCTCGCGCAGGCGCTCGTCCTCGGTCGCGGTCAGACCGGTGGCCTCGAGCAGCGGCTGCGCGGTCTCGACGGTGCGGGCCAGCGGCGACACCACCACCCGCTCGATGCGCTCCCCGGCCAGCCGACCGGGCAGCGCAGCGGCCTGCTCGCGACCCAGGTCGTTCAGCGGCGGGCCCGGCATGGCGGCGTCGAGCAGCCCGCGCACGTTCGACTCGGTCTGGCCGTGGCGGACGAGGATCAGTCTGGGCACCTG
This sequence comes from Microbacteriaceae bacterium, assembly GCA_022701925.1. GTDB lineage: Bacteria > Actinomycetota > Actinomycetes > Actinomycetales > Microbacteriaceae > Amnibacterium. Next base: position 1,309 of record JAKONM010000128.1, on the reverse strand, counting down.
CACATCCTCCCGAGCCCCGATGCGATCGGCCTGACCGGGGCTAGGTTGCGCCCATGGACAGCGACGTCGCAGGCAGTGGCAACCCCGGACCCCCGGAGGGGGACGACCGGCCGCCGGGTGAGGGCACCGAGAACCCCGGCGCGGGCGGCGAGCGCCCCGGCGAGGGCTCCAGCAACCCCGGACCCTCCGACGAGGTGCCGGAGCGCGGGTCGAGCAACCCCGGTCCCGAGGAGGGCTGACCCGCCCCGGCCGGGCCTCGCGGATCCGCAGTCCTCGCCCGACACGCCGAGCATGGGAGCGCTCGTGACGGCGTGTCGCGCGGGACCTGCGGATGCGCGCAGGAACTGCGGATCGGCGAGGCACGGGGTCAGGCCTCGCGGGTGATCTCCACCTCGACGAACAGGCGGCTGCCGGAGGGCCCGGCGTAGATGCCCCGCAGCGGCGCCACGTCGCTGTAGTCCCGGCCGCGGCCGACCAGCACGTGGCGCTCCCCGATCTCCAGGTCGTTGGTCGGGTCGTACCCGCGCCACGAGCCGCAGTACCACTCCACCCAGGCGTGCGACTCCCCCGTCACCGTGACGCCCAGCGGGAACGCCGGGTCCGGGTGCAGGTAGCCGCTCACGTAGCGGGCGGGGACGCCGACCGACCGCAGCGCGCCCAGGGCGATGTGCGCGATGTCCTGGCAGACGCCGCGGCCCTGCGCCCACGACTCCTGCGCCGTCGACTGCACGCCGGTCACGCCCGCCATGTAGACCATCCGCTCGTGCACGGCGCGGCAGATCGCCAGCGCCGCGGCGCACGGCTCGAGGCCCTCGGCCGCCTGCGCGGCCAGCTCGCGCACCTCGTCCGGCGGCGCGGTCAGCGGGGTCTGCTCCAGCTGCTCCTGGCAGGCGACCGACGCGGCGGCCGCCGCCGCCAGGCCCTCCCGGTCGAGGCCCGGCTCCTCGTGGGGCTGCCGCGTCACCTCCACCAGGCTCGTCGCCGTCAGCGACAGGCCCTCGTGCGGGGTCAGGATCTCGAACGAGTTGACCCGGGTGCCCCAGTAGTCGACGTAGCCGTGGGAGCCGGACATCGGCGAGATCTCGAGCCCGGCCGTCAGCACGAGCTGCCCGTCGCCGGAGGAGGGCAGCATCCGCGCCTCGTTGTACGACCGGGTGACCTGGCCGCCGTAGCGGTAGCCGGTCACGTGCCGCACCCGGAGCCGACTCATGCCTGCACCGGCATGCACTGGTCGCGCATCAGAACTCCCCCACCCCACCGGTGCCGCGCTGGTCGGGAAGTAGCGCTGCCGGATCGCCTCGGACGCTGC
>JAKONM010000126.1 GCA_022701925.1 Microbacteriaceae bacterium | reverse complement strand
GTACGGCATGTCGGCCAGCACGAGTCCCAGCTGCTCGTTCCAGTCGATCTCGGTGGACGAACCGACCTTCTTCGCGGCCTCGCCCAGCTGCACGGAGGCCTGGAGCCGCTGCACGTCGGCGAACTTGCCGAGCTGCCGCGTGAGCCCAGCGGTCTGCCCGTTGGCGTCGGCGAGGCTCTGCTCCGAGGATGCGGCGAGCCCGGCGGCGAGGGCCGTGGCCCCCGCGACGGTCACGACGGCGGCGAAGACCAGCGCGACCATCCCGCGACGGAGCACGCGCCCCCGGGCCGCGTCCCGGATCTCGGGAGGCAGCAGGGAGACGGTCGGCAGCCCACCGGCGATCGGCTGCACCTTGCGACGCGCGGGCCGGCCCTTCTGGACCTTCGCGGGCTCCTGCTCGACGGGTGCCGAGATCAGCTCTTCGAAGCTCATGCCGCGCTCCTGATGGTGAGGCCGAGCGCCACCGCGGGGGCGGCGCCGGCGGCGAGGAACGATGCCTCGTCGACCCGGGACCCGATGGAGAACCGGCCGTCGACGCGGCTGGTGGCGACCGGCAGGCCCGTGGACTGGGCCATGACGTCCGCCAGCCCGCGCAGCATGGAGCCGCCACCGCTCAGCACGACGCCGTCGACCAGGCTCTCGGGGTGGCCGTTCTCCCAGAACGCCACCGTCGACCGAACGGCCTGCACCAGGTCGCCCGCCGCCTCCGCGCACACGGAGGAGGAGAGGCGAGTGTCGGGCTCGTCGGGGTCGGAGACGGTGCCGAAGCGGCGCTTCAGCTCCTCCGCCCGGTCGGCCCGCACCCCGGTGCGGTCGCCGATCGCCTGCGTCAGGTCGTTGCCGCCGCTCGGCAGCATGCGCACGAACTGGGGCACGCCGCGGTCCGCGACGATGATGCTGGTCGACACGGCTCCGACGTGCAGGTAGGCCTTGACGCCCTGCTGGTCCTGCTCCGAGTGGGAGCGGATGACCGCGAACGGGATCAGGTCGACGTCGACCGGCCGCAGGCCGGCTTCGCGCACCGCAGAGGTGTTGGCGACGACCGACTCGCGGGTCGCCGCGACCAGCAGGCCGCGCAGGTGGGGCTCGCCCTCGTGCTCGACCTCCTCGACCGGGTAGTAGTCCAGCACCGCGTGCTCGACGGGCAGCGGCAGCATCTCCTGCACGCGGAAGGGCAGCGACTCGCGCAGGTGCGTCATCGGCATGGCCGGCAGCAGCAGCTCGCGGATCAGCACCTGCTGGCTGCCCATGCCCAGCTGCACGCGCTTGGTCGAGAAGTCCCCGACGGCCCACAGCCAGCGCAGGGCGGCGACGACGGCCACCTGGTCAGCGACGACGCCCTCCTTGATGGCGTCGGCCGGCACCTCGACCTCGTGGTAGCGCAGCAGCACGGGCCCGCGGCGTCCGCCGGGACCGACCTCGGCGGCACGGATGACGCCGTGACCGAAGTCGAGGCCGACGATGGATTTGGACATGGTGTGCGGGGAGCCCTTCGAGTTGGTGGGACCGAGTGTGACGACGATGGAGGACGGGGGTCAGACCCCAGAGGGAGTGCAGCCGGAACGGGTCACGCGAGCCCCGTGAGGTGCAGGTAGCCGTCGGCGATCGGCATGCCGGCCAGCACGCCGATCCAGGCTCCCGCCAGCATCCACGGGCCGAACGGGATCGTGCTCCTGCGGCCGCTCCGGCGTGTCGCGAGCAGCGCGACGCCGACCAGGCCGCCGACCAGAAAGCCCCCGGCGATGCCGACGACCGCCTGTGCGACGCCCAGATGCCCCAGGAACAGGCCGAGCACGCCGGCGAGCTTCACGTCGCCGAGGCCCATGCCGCCGGGCACGGAGAACCAGAGCACCGCGTAGAGCAGCGCCGCCGCTCCCGCGCCGGCCGCCGCCGTGCCGAGCGACGTGACGTCGCCCCGCAGCACCGAGGCGGAGCCCAGAAGCACGGCGCCAACTGCGTAGCCGGGCAGCACGATGCGGTCGGGCAGGCGGCGCACGTCGAGGTCGATGACGGCCAGGACGACGGAGACGGCTGCGAGGTAGAGGAAGGCCACCAGTTCGAGCACCGCAGCGATCGTCAGCGCGGGATCGGTCAGGGGCAGCGGGCGGGTCGCGAACGGCAGCGCGGCGACGACGAAGGCGAGCGCGGTGCCCGCCTCCACCGCCGGGTAGCGGGCAGAGATGCGCATCGAGCAGTACCGGCATGCGCCCCGCAGCAGCAGCCAGGAGAGCACGGGCACGTTGTCGCGCTTCGTGATGGCGGTCGAGCACCCCGGGCAGGCCGACGGCGGGCTGACGACCGAGAGACCGGCGGGCACCCGGTAGGCGACGACGTTCAGGAAGGAGCCGATGACCAGTCCGAAGAGCGCTGCCGCGCCGATCACGATCGCGCTCATCGAGGCGTTCCGTTCGAGTCGAAGGCCGCCGGCACCGCGCCGTAACGCACGATGTTGAAGCTGGTGGCACTGGGGTTGAGGAACTTGGGCGGGCTGACGGTCTTCAGCAGCGGGTCGTAGTTGTACGACTTCGTGTAGCCGCTGTCGGGGTTGCTGGCGCCGACGGGTCCGCGGAACTTCTGCGCAATGGACCCGAAGACCCGCAGAGACCCACGGGCCGTGCCGCGGTCGTAGTTCTGCACCTGGAAGGTGTGAGCCACCGAGATCAGCGCCGCGTCGATCTCGCGACCGGTGTCGCTGAGCAGTGGCAAGTCGCCGGACTTGCTCATCGGATTCCAGACGAGCACCGCGTTCTGACCGACCAGGCCGAGCACGTCGGTGGTCTGGTCCGTGTAGAGCACGTCGCCCGTCACGTACACGTAGTTCTCGCTGGCCGCGGTGGTCTGGGTGCTGACGGTGCCCTTGACGTACAGGTCGCCGTTGCGGCAGCCGTAGGCGGGCAGGGTGGTCGTCCAGCCTGAGCCGCTCTGCCAGTTGGTCGCCGGCGCCTCGTCGGACCGCGGGAACCGGATGGACGGGCCACCGCTGCTGAGGGACCAGCCGATGCCGTCGTTGGCGGTGGAGTCGGCGCCGTCCGCACCGACGCAGGTCACGACGGAGGGGCGCGAGGAGGTCGCCCAGTAGTTGGGGTCGCTGGTCACCTGCGGCACGTTCTGCACGTAGAGCAGGTCGTGATCCAGCTGCGGCACTGTCGCACCGGACGCCGAGGCGAGGTTGGTCGGGTCGCCGCAGCGCACGGTGTCGTTGGTGCCGACGCTTCCGCTGACCTTGGTGAAGCGCGTCCACGGGGAGACGACCGTCATCGTGCCGCCCGTGTTGTAGGTGATGCGGGTCGGGCCCGTGTAGAGGCAGGCCGCGTCCTCCTTCATCGACGCGTTGGTCGACGGCAGCGGCAGCGACGCAGCCCGCGTGATGTTGGTGATCGGCTTCGTCGTCGAGCACCCGGTGGTCGAGTAGAGCGGCGACCCGGTGTTCGCGGTCGTGATGTTGCCGGTGAAGGTGGCACCGCAGATGATCATCGTGTCGTTCGAGTGCACGTCGCCGGAGAGCGCGTCCGAGGCGCCGAAGCGGATGTCCTTCACCCCGCCGCAGTTGGACGCGCGACCCTCCCACGCGTGCTTCTGGCCGCAGGCGACCGGCGCTCCGGAGATCTGCGGGTCCTGCACCTCGTAGTCGGTGAAGTAGCTGTAGTCCACGAAGCCGCGGACCCGGAGCGACGACACCAGGGTGCGGGTGCGATCGCCGGCGCGACCGGTGACGCGCAGGCGGACGACGCCGTTCGTCTTGTAGGTGGTGGTGTCGACCTCGTAGCGGAAGGAGGCGGCTCCCCCGCTGCCGGGCACCGGAGCCCACCTGCCCTTCGAGGGGTCGAGAGGGGTGGTCGGGGTGACGTCGAACGCGTCGTTGGAGCTGTCCATCGTCACGGCGCTGCCGGCGCTGAAGGTCGAGGCCGGGTTGCCGTACTTGACGTAGGAGTCGTTCGCGTTGACCCGGGCCAGGTAGTCCTGCACCCCGGCGAAGGCGGCGTCCACCGCGCTGGTCGACTGCTGCGACGTCACGGACTGGCGCAGCCCGCTGGTCGCCGCCGTCATGGCCGTGGTGACCAGCACGATCATGACCATGCCGAGCACGATCACTGCGATCAGCGCGGCGCCCTGGTCGCTGTTCGAGCGTCGCATCACTGGACCTCTCGTGTCGGCGTCGGCGTCGGCGTCGGCTTCGGCGTCGGCGTCGGCGTCGGCGTCGGCGTCGGCGTCGGCGTCGGCGTCGGGGTCGGGG
>JAKONM010000111.1 GCA_022701925.1 Microbacteriaceae bacterium | reverse complement strand
GCGTCCTGCTGCGCCGCGTCGTTGCGCACAATCGCGATCCTGCTGCCATGGGCGCCGACGGCGATCCGCAGGGTGCCGGACACCAGGAAGCCCAGGCTGCCGAACATGCGCCGCTCCTCGACCTGCGGCACGTCCACCAGGGCGGCGCGCACCCGGCCCTCCAGGTCCCGGTCCTCGGTCATGCGGACCGTGTCCCGGTCGTCGGCGACGAGGGGAAGCACGGGGTCCCGCACACCGTGCTCTCAGGGATCAGGACCATTCGATCGCGGCATCGGCGCGTTCGGGCCTTGGACGGCCCTCGTTCGGGGGGTGCTCAGGGGGCTCCCGAGCAGTGCGCGGCAGGCATATCGCAAACCGGTCGGCGGCGCACATCGACACGCTCGACCGTGAGCAAATCGTTTGACGGGCCCCTGGAACCCATGGCACTCTCATGCCGCTCGACCGGGCGCTGGCGAAAACAGGAACTGCCGGCACCCTCGCCCGACGAGTCTCGCCCGGTCCGGCCACGCCTTGTGCTGCCCCCATGCCCGACCGCTTCACGACCATCAACCCGTCAGGGTGGGCAGCTGCGCGTCGAGACCCAGGGATGGGACGAGCGGAGGCGGACCCGCCGGAGCGACGTCATGAAGATCCTGACCAACACCCGTGCCACCGTCTCCGGACTGGCCGTCGCCGCGCTGACCCTGGGCGGTCTCGCGCTGGGCGCCGCCCCCGCGAACGCCGCACCGACCAGCACCTGGGACCGCGTCGCCGCTTGCGAGTCCGGCGGCAACTGGCACATCAACACCGGCAACGGCTACTACGGCGGCCTGCAGTTCAGCATGAGCACGTGGCGCGCCCACGGCGGCTCGGGCAACCCGGCCAGCGCCAGCAAGACGACGCAGATCCGCATCGCGGAGCGGGTCCTGGCCAACCAGGGCTGGGGCGCCTGGCCGACCTGCTCGAAGAAGGCGAACGCGCGCGGCACCTCCAGCTCGGTCTCCGCCTCGCACGCCAAGAAGTCGACGGCCAAGAAGCACGTCGCCTCGGTGAAGCTGTCCGGCAAGACCTACACGGTCCGCTCCGGCGACACCCTGTCCAAGATCGCGGCGAAGCTGCACGTGAAGGGCGGCTGGAAGAAGCTGGCGACGGCGAACCACCTGGCGAACCCGAACCGCATCCACGTCGGCCAGCGCCTGCACCTGCCGGCCTGATCGACCCGCACGTCCGTGCCCGGCCGCCCCGCTCCTCCGGGGCGGCCGGGCACGTCCCGTCCTCGGGCCTGCTGCACCGGCTCCGCCGGTCGCGCCCCGCTCCTAGGATCGGGGCGATGACCGACCCCGGCACGGATCTCGAGACCGTCGATCCCACGGCCTTCCGCCAGGTGCTCGCCCGCTTCGCGACCGGCGTGGTCGTGGTGACCGGAGCGACTCCGGAGGGGCCGGCGGGGCTCACCTGCCAGTCCTTCTCCTCGCTCTCCCTCGATCCGCCGCTGATCCTCCTGAGCACCGCCCGCAGCTCCAGCACGTGGCCGCGCATCGCCGCCACCGGTCGCTTCGCGGTCAACGTGCTGGGCGCGGACCAGCAGGAGGTCAGCGGGCGCTTCGCGGTCAGCGGCGGCGACAAGTTCGCCGGCCAGGAGTGGCGCGCCGGCGTGCTGGGGAACCCGCTGCTCGACGGCGCGATCGCCCACGTCGAGTGCGACGTCGAGGCCGTGCACGACGGCGGCGACCACGAGATCGTGGTCGGCCGCGTCCGGGCGCTGTCCGCGCCGGCCGTCGACGCCGAGCCGCTGCTGTACTTCCGCAGCGCCTACCGCCGCCTCGCCTGAGCCCGGCGAACCGGCCGCCGGTTCAGTACCAGTACGGGACGTGGCTGGTCTCGAACGCCAGTGCGCCGCACGGCGTCGAGTACCGCGCCTCGATGTAGCCGAGGCCCCACTCGATCTGCGTGCGCGAGCTGGTGGTCCAGTCCCCGCCGGCGGTCGCCATCTTCGACCCCGGCAGCGACTGCGGGATGCCGTAGGCGCCGGAGGAGGCGTTGTAGGCGTTCCAGCGCCACCCGGACTCGATGTTCCACAGCCGCGTGAGGCAGGACATCTGCCCGCCGCTCCAGCCGTAGGCGCCGAGACGGCCCGCGGCGTAGGACTGCGCGGCCGACGGCGACAGCGAGCCCGGCCCGCCCGCGATGCCGCCCAGCGCGCTGCCGCCGCTGCCGTCGCCGGCCGCAGCGGCCGCGCGCTTCGCCTCCTGGGCAGCGGCGTAGGAGGCCTGCAGCGCGTTCGAGGTCGCCTGCAGCTCGTGCAGCTTGGCCGTGAGCGCGGCGCGGCGGGCCTTCGTGGCCGCGACCTGCCGGTCCGCAGCGGTCTGCGCGGCCTTCGCGGTGTTCGCCGCGGCCGTCGCGGCGTCCGACAGCCGGTCCCGCACGGCCGCCTGCGCGGAGGCCTCCCGGCCCAGCGCGTCCGCCAGCCGCTGGTCGACGACGGCCTGCGCGAGCATCTGCGACGAGGAGTCGCCGATCTGCGCCAGCGCGCCGAGGCGGTACAGCAGCGATCCGGAGTGTCGACCCGCCAGCCACACCGACAGGGTGGGATCGCCCGCGCGGTACAGCTGGGTCGCGACGAGGCCCGCGGTGCGCTTCGCGGTGCCGGCGCGCTTCCGCGCGGCGGCCGCCTGCACCTGCAGGCGGTCCACGGCGCCCTGCGCGGTCGCCAGGCGGTCCGCGGCCGCGGAGGCGTCGGCCGCCCGCCGCACCGCGACCTCGCCGAGCCTGGCCGCCTGCTCCTCCAGGCCGTCCAGCGCGGCCTGGATGCGCTGCACCGCCGAGGCCTTCGCCCGCACGTCCCGCTTCGCCTTCTGCACCTCGGCCCAGCTGGGGTCGTCCGCCCGCGCCGAGGCGGGCGCGATCACCGCCCCCAGGGCCACCAGCACGCAGAGCAGCAGGGTCGTCAGGGCCGCCGCCCGCACCGCCCCCGCCCGCACCGGGCAAGGGTAGGTCGCGCTCGTCGGCCCGCCCGGCGGCGCGCGGGTCAGCGGTAGGTGTGCAGCACCCGCCAGCCGTCGGCGCAGGCCAGCACGTCGAAGACCAGGGTGTCGCCGGCGTCGGTGCTGGTGCCCTGGAAGCGCCAGCCCCGCACCGGCAGCGGGTGGGTCAGCAGCGCGTCCAGGGCGTCCTCGAGCCGCGTGGGCGAGTCCGTCACCAGGTAGGCGCGGCCGCCCCAGCGCAGCAGGCGGGGCCGTCCGCGCGGCGTCCACTCCAGCGACGCCTGGCCCATCCCGACGAGCGTCCTGCTCATGCCGCACCTTCCGTCGAACACGTGTTCGAGCACTGTAGGTCGGTCCGGCCGGGGAGGCAATGCGGACGCGCCGCCCTACGGTGGAGCGATGGAGCCCCAGCAGACCCGTCCGTACGGCGAATGGCCGTCCCCGCTGACCGCCGAGGCCGTCGCGGCCGGCAGCCACGCCCCCGACGAGGCGCGGTACGTGGGCGACGAGGCGTGGTGGTCGGAGCCGGTCGCCGCCGAGGGTCGGACGGCGCTGCTGCGCGAGGCCGCGGGCGGCGGCGCCGAGGTCGTGCTGCCGGCGCCCTGGAACGTGCGCTCCGGCGTGCACGAGTACGGCGGCGGCGCGTGGACCGCGGTCGACGGCGCCGCGGTGTTCTCCCACTTCGCCGACCACCGGCTGCACCGGTTCGACGGGCCGGGCTCGACACCGGTGCCGCTGACGCCCGCCGGGCTCGGGTTCCGCTTCGGCGGCCTGGTGCCGGGCGTCCCGGGGCACGTGCTCGCCGTGCGCGAGGCGCACACGGGCGACGGCCCGGGCGACCTGACGCGCGACCTGGTGCTCGTGCCGCTGGACGGCTCCGCCGCCGATGACGCGGGGGCGGTCGTCAGCGTGGTGGCCGGGTCGCGCTTCCTCGCCCAGCCCCGGCTCGACGCGGAGGGCCGCCGCCTGGCGTGGGTCGCCTGGGACCACCCGCACATGCCGTGGGAGGCGACGGAGGTGTGCGTCGGAGACCTGGTCGACGGCCGCGTGGAGTCGTGGGCCGCCGTGGCGGGCGGCCCGCAGGAGTCGGCGCTGCAGCCCGAGTGGCTGCCCGACGGCGGGCTGGCCTTCTGCTCCGACCGCAGCGGCTGGTGGAACCTGTACCGCCGCGGCCCGCACGGGGACGTGCGACCGGTCGTCGCCGAGGAGCGGGAGACGGGCGGGCCGCTCTGGGTGCTCGGCACGCGCTGGTACCTGCCGCAGGGCGACGGCTTCCTCGTCACCTCGACCCTGGGCGCGGAGGAGCAGCGCGACGTCCACGCGGACGGCGGGCACCGCCTGCTGCGGAGCGACCGGTCCGGCACCTCGTGGGAGGACGCGCGGGGCGGCCGGGCGCTGCTGACCGACTCGTCGGCGGGCGACCCCGCGTCGCTGTGGGAGCTCGACACGGCGACGGGCGCCTTCCGGCTGGTCCGGGCCGGCGTCGAGGGGCTGCCTGCCGAGGTGTTCCCCGCGGCCGAGCGGCGCGTCTTCGACGGCGTGCACGCGGTCGTGTACCCGCCCGCCAACCCGGGCTGGCGGGCGCCGGTGGGCGAGCTGCCGCCGTACGTCGTGCTGGTGCACGGCGGGCCGACGTCGCAGACCCTGGTGCGCCAGAACCCGGCGATCGCCTTCTACACGAGCCGCGGCATCGGCGTGCTCGACGTCGACTACGGCGGCTCCACCGGCTACGGGCGGAGGTACCGGCAGCGGCTCGACGGCCGGTGGGGCGTGGTCGACGTCGAGGACGTCCTGACGGCGGTCCGCGGGCTCGTCGACGCCGGGCTGGCCGACGGCGACCGCCTGGCGATCGAGGGCGGGTCCGCCGGCGGCTGGACGGTGCTCGCCGCGCTGACCCGGTCGGACGTCTTCGCGGCGGGCATCTCGAAGTACGGCGTCGCCGACGCGGTCGCGCTGGCGCTCGACACCCACGACTTCGAGGCGCGGTACCTGGACGGCCTGATCGGGCCGTACCCCGAGGCCGCCGAGGTCTACGCGGAGCGTGCACCGATCAACCACGTCGACGGGCTCTCCTCCCCGGTGCTGCTGCTGCAGGGCCTGGACGACCGCGTCGTGCCGCCGGAGCAGTCGCGGCTGTTCCGCGACGCGGCGCGGCAGCGGGGCATCCCGCACGCGCTGATCGAGTTCCCGGGGGAGGGGCACGGCTTCCGCGCGAAGGCGACGCTGATCGCGAGCCGGGAGGCGTCGCTCTCGTTCCTCGGCCAGGTGATGGGCTTCACGCCCCCGGACGTGCCGGTGCTGCCGCTCGAGCGGTGAGGCCGGGCGGGAAGGTCGGAGCGGGTCGGTACGTTGCCACCCGCGACCGACCCGACGCAGGAGGACCTCCGTGACCGACACCGCCACCGCGCCCGCCCAGCCCACCGCCGCCGAGCGGCACGCCCGCTTCCGCACGCTGCGCGAGCAGTCCGTGCAGACCCCGAGCGGCTTCCTCGCGCTCGTGAACACCCAGTGGGTCGGCGAGCCGCAGGAGATCTGGGGCGTGCCCGGCACCTGGGCGCCGCGCGAGGCGGGGGAGTCCGGCCTGCAGGTCACCGCGACCGCCGCCGACGGCGTCGTGGTCGACGGGCAGCCGGTGGACGGCACGGTCGCGGTGCGGGGCAAGGACGACCCGCAGCCCTCGTCGGTCGTCTTCGACGACCACACCACCGGCACCGTGATCCGCGGCGAGGACGGCCAGTACGCCCTGCGGGTGTGGGACGCCCAGAGCGAGGCCGTGCAGGGCTTCGGCGGCATCAGCGCCTTCCCGCACGACCCCGCGTGGGTCGTCACGGGCTCGTTCACGCCGAACCCGGAGGGCACCACGGTGGGCTTCTCCCACGTCAAGGACGACGGCGCCACGCGCGAGCTGCCGGTGCCGGGGGACATCGCGGTCGAGATCGCCGGGCAGGAGCACCGCATCGCGGCCTTCAAGGACGGTAACCGGCTGCAGCTGGTCTTCTCCGACGCGACGAGCGGCGACGACACCTACGGCGTCGGCCGGTTCCTGTTCGTGGCGCCGAACCGCGACGGCAGCATCACGCTCGACTTCAACTACGCGGTGCTGCCGCCGTGCGCCTTCAGCTACAGCTTCAACTGCCCGATGCCGCCGAAGCAGAACCGGTTCCCGTTCCGCATCGAGGCGGGCGAGAAGCAGGTGCTGGGCAAGGACGGCTCGCCGCTGCACGAGTGACGGCCGTGTCGGAGCCGGGGCCTACCGTTCGAACATGAGTTCGGAGCGCCGTGTCGACCACCTGGTGGTCGACGCGGTCGAGGGCCGCTTCGTCGTCGCGGGTCCCGACGAGCGGCTGGACCTCGACCCGTCAGGGCTGGTCGACCTCGTCGCACGGCGGGAGGCCGACCGCCCCAGGTGGGTGTGGGACACCGGGGGCGTGTACCCGCACCTGCTGGCCGCAGGCGTCCGCGTCGAGCGGGCCTGGGACCTGCGGCTCGCACGCGCGCTGCTGCGCCGGGCCGCCGGGGTGCCCGCGGACCTGCGCGACCCGCCGCCGGACGCGTGGGACGAGGGCGCGCTGCAGGCCGACGACGGGCTCCTGCCCTTCGACGCCGCGCCGCCGCCCTCGGCCCGGCAGGAGCACGAGCGGCAGCTGCGGGTCCTCGACGCCAGCGACCGCGCGGGCGCCCTGCGGCTGCTGATCACCGCCGAGTCCGCGGGAGCGCTCGCGGCCGCGGAGATGCGCGCCGCCGGGCTGCCCTGGCGGAGGGAGGTGCACGAGCGGCTGCTGGCCGAGGCGCTGGGGGCGCGTCCCGCGCCCGGGGTGCGGCCGCCCGCCCTGGAGGACCTCGCCGGCCGCATCCGGGCGGCGCTGGCGGCGCCGACGCTGAACCCCGACTCGCCCGTCGAGCTCACGCGGGCGCTGCGCCGGGCCGGCGTGCAGGTCGACAGCACCCGTGCCCACGAGCTGCGGGAGGTCGACCACCCGGTCGTGGAGCCGCTGCTCGCCTACAAGAAGCTGGCCCGGCTGCACACCGCGAACGGCTGGCACTGGATGGACGCCTGGGTCCGCGACGGCCGGTTCCGGCCGGAGTACGTGGTGGGCGGCGTCGTCACCGGGCGGTGGTCCGCGCGCGGCGGCGGCGCCCTGCAGCTGCCCAAGCAGGTGCGGGGCGCGGTCGTCGCCGACGAGGGCTGGCGGCTGGTCGTCGCCGACGCCGCGCAGCTGGAGCCGCGGGTGCTCGCGGGCCTGGCTCAGGACCGGGCCATGGCCGAAGCGGGACGCGGGCGGGACCTGTACGACGGCATCGTCGCCAGCGGCGCGGTCGCCACCCGGGCCGGCGCGAAGGTCGGCATGCTCGGCGCCCTCTACGGTGCGACCAGCGGAGAGGGCGGCCGGCTGGTGCCGCGGCTCGCGCAGCGCTTCCCCCGCGCGCTCGCCCTCGTCGAGTCGGCGGCCCGGCAGGGGGAGCGGGGCGAGGCGGTGCACACCCTGCTCGGTCGCGGCACCCCGCCGCCCGGCGACGCGCACCGCGCCGCGGCACGCGCGGTCGTCGACCTCGACGCCGACGAGGCGGTGCTGCGACGAGCCCGGGCGCTCGCCCGGGACCGGGGGCGCTTCACCCGCAACTTCGTGGTGCAGGGCACCGCCGCGGAGTGGGCGCTCTGCTGGCTCGCCGACCTGCGGCAGCGGCTGTGGCGCCTGGGCGACGGGGCGGTCGAACGCCGCCCGCACCTGGTCTACTTCCTGCACGACGAGGTGATCGTGCACACGCCGGCGTCCCTGGCCGACCAGGTGGCCGAGCAGGTGCAGGCCGCCGCGGCCACGGCCGGTCGGCTGCTCTTCGACCGCTTCCCGGTGGACTTCCCGCTCGACGTCGCCGTGGTCGAGCGGTACTCGGACGCGTGAGCGTGCTGCCGCAGCCGACTGCCAGCGGACGGTGCGGGCGGGGGCGTCTACTGGGAGGCATGACGACACGTGCACGGCAGGTCATCGCGCGGCGGCCCGGGGGCCCCGAGGTGCTGGAGGTGGTGGAGTCCGACCTCCCGGCTCCCGACCGGGGCCAGGTGCTGGTCGAGGTGCGCGCCGCGGGCCTGAACCCCGCCGACTACAAGGGCGTCGCCGGCGGGCACGGCGAGGTCGAGCTGCCCGTCCGGCCCGGCTTCGAGGTCGCCGGCGTCATCGCGGCGATCGGGCCCGACACCGCGATCGCCTCGGGCGGCGGCGGCGTGGGCGACCGCGTCATCGCCTTCCGCACGCAGGGGGGCTACGCCTCCGCGCTGCTCGTGGCGGCCGAGGACGTGTTCGCGGCGCCGGGCCGGCTCGACGACGCGGCGGCCGCGAACCTGCTGCTGGCGGGCACCACCGCGGCGGACCTGCTGCACGCGGGACGGGTGCAGGCGGGGGAGACGGTGCTGCTGCACGGCGCCTCCGGGGCGGTGGGGGTCAGCGTGCTGCAGCAGGCCCGCGAGCTGGGCGTGCGCGTCATCGGCACGGCGAGCCCGGGCCGATTCGACGAGGTGCGGCGCTTCGGCGGCGAGCCCGTCGAGTACGGGGAGGGCCTGGCCGACCGCGTGCGCGCACTGGCGCCGGGAGGCGTGGACGCGGCCTTCGACTGCGCCGGAACGGATGAGGCGATCGACGTGTCGCTCGAGCTGGTCCAGGACCGCTCGCGCATCCTCACGATCGTCGACTTCAGCCGCCCGGAGCGCGACGGCATCCAGGCGCGCGGGGGCGACAACAGCCGCGCGTACCGCGCCGAGGCCCGCGCCCGCGTGATCGCGCTGGCGGACGACGGGCGGCTCGAGGTGCCCGTCTCGCGCACCTATCCGCTCGAGCAGGCGGCCGAGGCGCTGCGGTTCCTGGCCGACGGCCACCCCGGTGGCAAGGTCGCCCTGCTGCCCTGACGACGCCCCCGGACTGGAGGGTGCGGCGTTCCGATCGCGCGGCGCGCCGACGGCGTTGATTCGTCGGCGTGTCGTAGGTCATACTTCCCGGGAGCCGTGAAGGCCCGCGCTAATTTCATATCGGTGGCACCGGTTCTGAACCGTTCACCAGGTCGTTGGGGAAGACGCATCTGATTGAACGGAGGACGAATCCATGGTCACCACTGTCGCCCGTGGCGTGCTGTACGTGCACTCGTCGCCCCGGGCACTCTGCCCTCACGTGGAGTGGGCTGCCGGCCGGGAGATCGGCCACGCCGTCGACCTCGCCTGGGCGGATCAGCCTGTGCTGCGCGGCGCGCAGCGCACCGACTACTACTGGGAAGGCGCACCGGGCACCGGTGCCGCGTTGGCGTCCGCGCTGCGCGGCTGGGAGCACCTGCGCTTCGAGGTGACGGAGGACCCGCGCGACGGCGTCGACGGCAGCCGCTGGCTGCACACGCCCGACCTCGGCATCTTCCACGCGCAGACCGACGCGGCGGGCAACGTCGTGGTCCCCGAGGACCGCATCCGCGCCGCCATGGACGCGGCCGGCACCAGCGCGATCGAGCTGCACCGCGAGCTGCGCCTGGCCCTGGGCCAGGCCTGGGACGACGAGCTCGAGCCCTTCCGCCACGCCATGGGGACGTCCTCCGTCACCTGGCTCCACCGCTCCGCGGTCTGACACTCGACGCGTCCGGAACCGAATCACAAAGATGTCATTCTCCGGCGTGTCACTCCCGCCTCGAAGGGGCTGATTCAGTACCTTCGAGTTGTCCGCGGATGCGACTTCTTCAGAGTTCGGGCTGTATGGGTAGCGGCCCTCGAACCACAGCATTCTGCGGCCAGAAGAGCCCCCAGGCGGATGGGTACCGCCCGGGGGCTCTTCCTTGTTCACGCTGCTTCGATCCGCGGGCGGATCGAAGCACCGTGCCCCTTCCTCGCGCTGGACGCGCTCGGGTACGGGGCGCCGGTCGGGTTCCCGGGATCAGGACCGCGACTCGGCAGCACCCGTCGGGCCGAGCTGCGCCGGCCGGGGCGATGCGGTCGGAGGTCCGACGCACGGACGCGCCCGGCCCGCCGTCACCTTCGCGATGACCCGCACCACTCCGGCTGCGCCCGGTCCCGCTGGAGGAACGGGGACGGGCTAGACCGTGGTGAAGACCACCACGGCGTTGTGGCCGCCGAAGCCGAACGAGTTGCTCACCGCGACCAGGTCGCCGTCCGGCAGCCGCCGCGGCGACGTCACGAGGTCCAGCGCGATCTCGGGGTCGGGCTCCGTCACGTTGATCGTCGGCGGAGCCAGCCGCTCCGACAGCGCCTTCACCGTGAAGACCGCCTCGATCGCGCCCGCGCCGCCGAGCAGGTGGCCCGTCGACGCCTTCGTGGCGCTGATCGGAATGCCGTCCAGCCCGTCGCCGAAGACCTTCCGCATCGCCTTGTACTCGGCGATGTCGCCCACCGGCGTGCTGGTGGCGTGCACGTTGATGTGGTCGACGTCCTCGACCGACAGGCCCGCGTCCCGCAGCGCGTGCTGGATCGTGCGCGGCACCGACCCGTCGGGGTCCGGGGCGCTGATGTGGAACGCGTCGCTCGTGACCGCGCCGCCGGCGAGGCGGGCGTAGATGCGGGCGCCGCGGGCCTTGGCGTGCGCCTCGGTCTCCAGGACCAGCGCGGCGGCGCCCTCGCCCAGCACGAAGCCGTCGCGCTGCGCGTCGTACGGCCGGGAGGCGACCGCCGGGTCGTCGTTGCGCTTCGACAGCGCCTGCATCTGCGCGAAGGCCGCGATCGGCAGCGGGTGGATCGACGCCTCCGTGCCGCCCGCGATGATGATGTCCGCGTACCCCGCGCGCAGGTGCTCCAGGGCGTTGCCGATCGACTCGCTGCTCGACGCGCAGGCGGAGACCACCGTGCGGGCGCCGGCCCGCGCGGTGAACTCCATCTCGATCGCCGCCGCGGCGGCGTTCGGCATCAGCATGGGCACCGTCAGCGGCAGCACGCGACGGGGGCCCTTCTCGCGCAGGGTGTCCCACGCGTTCAGCAGCGTCCAGACGCCGCCGATCCCCGTCGCCCAGTCCACGCCGAGGCGCTCCGGGTCCACCTCTGGCGACCCCGCATCGCGCCACGCGTCGCGCGCCGCGATCAGCGCGTGCTGCGCGCCGCGGTCGAGCCGCTTCGCCTCGATGCGGTCCAGCACCGTCTCCGGCTCCACCTTCGCCTGCGCGGCGAAGGTGACCGGCAGCCCCAGCTCGGACACCCACGGGTGCTCGAGGGAGCGGGCGCCGGACGCGCCGGCCAGCAGCTCGGACCACGACTCCGCCGCGGTCGCCCCGATGGGGGAGAACGCACCGAGGCCGGTGACGACGATGTCGGGGACGCTCATGGAGCGGTGGTGCCTTCCTGCCGGCTCAGGACTGGGCTGCGGTGATGAAGTTGACGGCGTCGCCGACGGTCTTCAGGTTCTTGACCTCTTCGTCGGGGATCTTCACGTCGAACTTCTCCTCCGCGTTGACGACGATCGTCATCATCGAGATGGAGTCGATGTCGAGGTCGTCGGTGAAGGACTTGTTCATCTCGACGGTGTCGGTGGCGATGCCGGTCTCATCGCTGACGAGCTCGGCGAGGCCCGAGAGGACCTCTTCGGTGGACTGGGCCATGGGGTCGTTCTCCTTCATCGGTGACGCTGCCGCGGCTCGCGGAAGCGGACGGTGATCAGTGTATTGGGGCGCGCACGGACCCGTTTCAGGGCAGGCGCACCACCTGCGCGCCGAAGACGAGGCCCGCGCCGAACCCGATCAGCAGCGCGAGGCCGCCCGACAGCTCGGGCCGCTCCGCCAGCAGGGCGTGCGCGGCCAGCGGCACGGAGGCCGCGGACGTGTTGCCGGTGTGTGCGATGTCGCGGGCGATGGCGACCGACTCGGGCAGCTTCAGCTGCTTCGCCAGCTCGTCGATGATCCGCATGTTCGCCTGGTGCGGCACGAAGGCCACCAGGTCCGCAGCGCTCACGCCCGCGGCCTCCAGCGTCTGCTGCGCGACCTTCGCCATCTCCCAGACCGCCCAGCGGAACACGGCCTGACCGTCCTGCCGCAGCGTCGGCCAGGCGACGTCGCCCGCACCGTCCCGGTAGGCGGCGAGCGGCGAGTCCATGCCGACGGCGTCCCACTTCGAGCCGTCGGAGCCCCACACCGTGCGGCTGACCCCGGCGTCCTCCGAGGGCCCGAGCAGCGCCGCTCCGGCGCCGTCGCCCAGCAGGAACGAGATGGTGCGGTCGGTG
>JAKONM010000110.1 GCA_022701925.1 Microbacteriaceae bacterium | reverse complement strand
GCAGCGTGCGGGTCATCAGGGCGCCGGCACTGCCCCGGCCGTGCTGCCGGGCGCGCACGTAGATCTTCGACAGCTCGGCGACGGGGCGGATCCGCACCGCGGCCACCACGTCGGGGTCGGTGGGCTCGGCGACCACGAGCATCGTGTAGCCGGTCAGCGCGGCGCCGTCACCGGGATCGTCGACCAGCAGCACGCGGGCGGGGTCGGCGAGGTGCCCGGCGAAGGCGCGCTCGCTGAGCGCCGCGGCGATGAAGTCGGCCTTCGCCTGCTCGGTGGTGCTGGGCGGGCAGGCGAGCGCGAAGGTCGCGCCGGCGACCTCGGCCAACGCTGCGGCGTCGCTCGGCAGGGCGGTCCGGATCACGCGGCCCAGCATCCCAGGCCGATCGGCCGGCGGATCACGGCGTCCACTCGCGGCGCAGGATCGACATGATCACCTCGTCCTGGAACCCGCCGTCGATCCACACGGCCTCGCGGCGCACCCCCTCCTGCACGAAGCCCGCGCCGCGGTACGCCCGCAGCGCGCGGTCGTTGAACGCGAAGGTCTCCAGCTGGATGCGGTTCAGCCCCATGGCCAGGAAGCCGTAGCGGACCATCAGGCGCACCGCCTCGCCGCCGAGCCCGCGCCCCTGGTGCTGCGGGCCGACGACCATCGCCAGGTGGGCGTCCCGCTCCGGCAGCCGCGCGCCCCACAGCGTCACGTGGCCCGCGAAGTCGCCGCCGTCGATCTCCTCGATGCTGAAGCCCGCCCCGGAGGAGTCCGCGTTCGACGCCCAGCGCCGGTGCGCCTCGGTCGAGCTGCCGGCGGGGCGGGGGCGCACCGCGAGCTGCTGCAGCGCCTGCTGCTCCGGGTCCTCCCACCACGCGTCGAGCGCGGCCAGGTCGTCCTCGGTGGTCGCCCGCAGGCGCACCGCGCGTCCTCGCAGCAGGTCGCGGCCGTAGGCGCGGGCGTCGTCGGCGGTGCGGATCGGCATGCACGGAGCATCGCAGCAGCCCCGCGCCGGTGGGAAGGCCGGCGCCCTCCCCGCTGTCCGAGGGCCGCGGTTCACTGCGTGCCGATCGCCCGTGCCGCGCGCTGATCGAAGGGGGCCGCATGGCCGAGAAGATGACCGTCCAGGACCGCATCGCACACTTCCTGCGGGTGTCGGAGGACGCCGGGGCGACGCAGCAGGAGCGCGACACCGCGGGCCGCGAGGCGGAGCGCCTGCTGGCGAAGCACGCGATCGATCGGCTGACGCTGGACGTGCACGGGCAGCGGCGCGCGCAGCGGGAGGTGATCGAGCGGCGGACGCTGCTGGTGCCGGGCGGCAGGGGCACGATCGCGCTCGATCTGACCGTCGGTCTGATCGCCGCCGCGGGCGCGCTGGGGCTCGTCGCGCACTACCGGGACCGCCGCGTCCTGCTGCGGGGGCGGGACGCCCCCGATGCCGTGCCGGGCGTGGAGCTGGTGCTCACCGGCTTCGCGCAGGACCTCGACCTGGCCGTGCCGCTGATCGAGTCGCTCCAGGTGCAGGCCACCGTCGGGATGTGGGCCTGGTGGCGGGCGGAGCCGATGCACCGGCGCATCCCCCGGTACGACGCGCTGCTGGCGCGCTGCGACTTCGCGAGGTCCTTCGGCCTCGGAGCGGCCGAGCGGCTGCGGGTCGTGCGCGATCGCGCCGTCGAGACGACGGGCTCCGCCCTCGTGGTGGCCTCCCGCGAGGCCGCCGTGCGCGAGTGGGTGGCGGCGAACGTGACGGCGCGATCGGTGACCGACCGCCGCTCCTTCAGCGGGTACGGCCGCGGTCAGGGCTGGTCGGCCGGGCTGCGCTCCACGGGCTCGGCGCAGCGGGCGCTGGGGGTCCTGGGCCCGTGACGCCCGCCGGCCCGTCCCGACCGGATGACGGAGTCCGTGCATCCGGAGGCGCTGAGCACCGTCCGGGCTCCGTCGTCCGGCCTCTCCTCCGTCGTCCGGCAGGCTCTCGTCGATCGTGGCCGCGTCAGACGGAGTCGGCCTCCGACGGCTGCGCGATGGCGATCGCGGCGGTCTCCGGACCGACCACGGCGACCGCGCCGGTCACGGGCGCGGAGTTGGTGAGCCGCTCCGGCGACGTCAGCATCTCGACCCGCTCGCGGTCCATGAGGCCCGCCTCGACGACCAGGTCGGCGACGTCGCGCCCCGTCAGCAGCGCCGCCTTGGCCAGGGCGGACGCCGCCGCGTAGCCGATGTACGGCGTCAGCGCCGTGACGACGCCCACGGAGGTGCGCACCATCGTGTCCAGCCGGCCGACGTTGGCCTGGATGCCCTCCACGCAGTGCTCCCGCAGGGTGCGGCAGCCGGCGGCCAGCCACGACACGTTGGTGAGGATCGAGTGCAGGATGATCGGCTCGAACGCGTTCAGCTGCAGCTGGCCCGCCTCCGCCGCCATCGTCACCGTGACGTCGTGGCCGACGACCGCGAAGGCGATCTGGTTCACCACCTCCGGGATCACCGGGTTCACCTTGCCCGGCATGATCGACGACCCCGCCTGCCGCGGCGGCAGCACGATCTCGCCGAAGCCCGCCTGCGGGCCGCTGGAGAGCAGGCGCAGGTCGTTGCAGATCTTCGACAGCTTGATGGCGGCCCGCTTCAGCACGCCCGACATCTGCATGAAGACCCCGGTGTCGCTGGTGGCCTCGATCAGGTCGCCGGCGGTCACGTACTGCTCCCCCAGCAGCTCGGTCAGGTGCGCCTGCACGGTCGCGGCGTAGCGGGGATCGGCGGTGATGCCGGTGCCGATCGCGGTCGCGCCCAGGTTGATCTCCCGCAGCAGCGGCAGCACCTCGCGGATGCGGTCCTCGTCCTCGCCCAGCGTGGTCGCGAACCCGTGGAACTCCTGCCCCAGCGTCATCGGCACCGCGTCCTGCAGCTGTGTACGACCCACCTTCAGCACGTCGTGGAACTCGCGGCCCTTGGCGGCGAAGGCGTGCTTCAGCGCCACGTGCTCCACCAGCAGGTCCTGCAGGGCCATCGCGATCGCGATCTTCGCCGCCGTCGGGTAGACGTCGTTCGTGCTCTGGCTGCGGTTCACGTCGTCGATCGGGTTCAGCACCGAGTAGTCGCCCAGCGCGTGCCCGCCGAGCGCCAGCGCCACGTTCGCGACGACCTCGTTCGCGTTCATGTTCGTGCTGGTGCCGGCGCCGCCCTGGATCACGTCGACCACGAACTGGTCGTGGTACCGCCCCTCACGGATCTCCGCGCAGGCCCGCTCGATCGCCGCGGCCTTCTGCGGCTCCAGCACGCCCAGCTCGCGGTTCGCCCGCGCCGCCGCCTGCTTCACGATCACCAGCGCGTCGACCAGGCGGGGGTGGATGGAGATCGGGCGGCCGGAGATCGGGAAGTTCTCCAGGGCCCTGGCGGTGTGGGCGCCCCAGTACGCGTCGGCCGGGATCTCGACCTCGCCCAGGCTGTCGGTCTCGGTGCGGGTCGCGGTGCGGGCGTCGTCGGTCACGCCTCGGCAGACTACGCCGCGAGCAGGCCGCGCAGCGGGACCCGAGGAGGCTCCTCGTCACTCCTCCTGCCCGCCCAGGGTGCGAGAGGCACACTGCCGTCCATGCGGCTGGCGATGCACTACTGGAACTTCTCGACCCCGGGCGGCCCGGCGGCGATCGGGTCGACGCTGCGCGACACCGCGCGGGCGGCCGATGAGGGCGGCGTCGCCGCGATGACGGTGATGGACCACTGGTTCCAGATGGAGGCCATGGCGCCGGCGGAGGAGCCGATGCTCGAGGCCTACACGACGCTGAGCCACCTGGCGGCGGTCACCGAGCGCCTGCGCCTCGGCACGCTGGTGACCGGCGTCACCTACCGGCACCCCGGCCTGCTCGCGAAGACCGTGGCGACGCTCGACGTGCTGAGCGGCGGCCGCGCCTTCCTGGGCATCGGCGCCGCCTGGTACGAGCGCGAGCACGCGGGCCTCGGCGTG
This sequence comes from Microbacteriaceae bacterium, assembly GCA_022701925.1. Classification (GTDB taxonomy): domain Bacteria; phylum Actinomycetota; class Actinomycetes; order Actinomycetales; family Microbacteriaceae; genus Amnibacterium. The sequence continues at coordinate 4,490 of JAKONM010000110.1, read as the reverse complement.
CCCTTCCCGCCGCTGAAGGAGCGGTTCGAGCGGCTGGAGGAGACGCTGCGCATCTGCCGCCAGGTGTGGGGCGACGACGACGGCGCCTTCGAGGGCCGGCACTTCCGGTTGGCGGAGACGCTGGGCAGGCCGAAGCCGCTGCAGCCGCACCTGCCGATCCTGATCGGGGGCGGCGGCGAGAAGAAGACCCTGCGGCTGGTCGCGCAGCACGGTGACGCCTGCAACCTGTTCGACGCCGGCGCGGAGCAGCTGCGGCACAAGATCGAGGTGCTGCGGGGGCACTGCTCCGACGTCGGTCGCGACCCCGGCGAGATCGAGGTCACCGTCACCGCGCAGCTGGCCTCCCCGGACGACGCCGGTGCGTTCCTCGAGCGGATGCAGGAGTACGCGGGCCTGGGCGTCGACCAGGTGTGGCTCGGGGTGCCGCCCGAGGACCCGGTGCGGTACGTCGAGCGGGCCTGCGAACTGGTGCTGCCGCAGCTGCAGTCGCTCTGACCCGGCGTCGCGACCCGCGGCCCTGCAACATCTCGGAATGTGTTGCGTAGGCTGCGGACCGCTCGCGGTGCCGCGGGCGACACCGCCCCTCCCGGGCGGCGACCGCGGCGCGACGGTCAGCATCAGGGAGGTCGACGTGCGCATCACCGGAGCGGTGCTGGAGGAGTCCGGACGGCCGGGTCCGTACGCAGCGACGCGGCCACTTGCCGTCGACGAGCTGGAGCTGGCGCCGCCGGGACCGACCGAGCTGCTGGTGCGCATCGAGGTCGCGGGCGTCTGCCACTCCGACCTCTCCGTCGTGGACGGCAACCGTCCGCGTCCGATGCCGATGCTGCTGGGGCACGAGGCGGCCGGGATCGTGGAGCAGGCGGGCGCGGAGGTGCGCGACGTGCGTGTCGGCGACCGGGTGGTGCTCACCTTCCTGCCGCGATGCGGCCGGTGCGCCGCCTGCGCGACCGACGGCCGCCTGCCCTGCGAGCCGGGCAGCGCGGCGAACGCGGCGGGCGGGCTGCTCGCGGGCGGCACGCGGCTGACGCGCCGCGGCGAGCCCGTCGCGCACCACCTGGGCGCCTCCGCGTTCGCGGACCACGCGGTCGTCGACCGCCGCTCGGTCGTGCCGGTGCCCGCGGACGTGCCGGCCGAGGTCGCCGCGCTGCTGGGCTGCGCCGTGCTGACGGGCGGCGGCGCGGTGCTGAACGCCTCCGGGGTCCGCGAGGGCGAGCCGGTGCTGATCGTCGGCCTGGGCGGCGTCGGCACGGCCGCGCTGCTGGTCGCGAGGGCGACCGGCCACCCCGTGATCGCGGTCGACGCCGTGGAGTCGAAGCTCGCGCACGCGCTGGCCTGCGGCGCCGACGCGGCCTGGACGCCGCAGCAGGCGCTGGACGAGGGCGTCCGCGCGGCCGCGGTGATCGAGGCGGCGGGCCATCCGGCGGCGTTCGAGACCGCGTTCGGCCTGACCGCCCCCGGCGGCACGACGGTGACCGTGGGGCTGCCGCGCGCGGACGCCCGCTCCACCGTCGCTCCGCTGACCCTGACCGCCGAGGCGCGCACCGTGGTCGGCAGCTACCTGGGCTCGTCCGTGCCTGCCCGCGACGTGCCGCACTACGCCGACCTGTGGCTGGAGGGACGGCTGCCCGTGGAGCGCCTGGTGTCGGGCCGCATGCCGCTGGCCCGCATCAACGAGGCCATGGACGCGCTCGCCGGCGGCGGCGCGCTGCGGCAGCTGATCACGTTCGAGCGGTGACGGCTCGAGCACGACCGATGGAGGAGGACGCATGACGGAGCAGAGGGTCGCGATCGTGACCGGAGGAGCGCGCGGCATCGGCGCCGCGATCGCCCGGCGGCTGGCCGAGCAGGGTCGCGCCGTCGCGGTGGTCGACCTGGACGAGTCGTCGACGACGGAGGTGGTGGAGGCAATCCGCGCCGGCAGCGGCCGGGCGATCGGCATCGGCGCCGACGTCGCGGAGGCGGAGGCGGTGGAGTCCGCGGTGGCCCGCGCCGCGGACGAGCTGGGCGCCCCGACGATCCTCGTGAACAACGCCGGGATCCTGCGCGACAACCTGCTGTTCAAGATGACCGACGACGACTGGGACGCGGTCGTCGCCGTGCACCTGCGCGGCGCGTTCCTGATGAGCCGCGCCGTGCAGCGGCACCAGGTGCAGGCCGGATGGGGCCGCATCGTCTCCCTGTCGTCCACCAGCGCGCTGGGCAACCGCGGCCAGGCGAACTACGCCGCGGTGAAGGCGGGCCTGCAGGGCTTCACGAAGACGCTCGCGATCGAGCTGGGGCGCTACGGGGTGACCGCGAACGCCATCGCGCCGGGGTTCATCGCCACGGACATGCTGCGGCAGACGGCCGAGCGGATGAAGGTGTCGTTCGACGACTTCCTGGCCGCCGCGGCGAGGGAGATCCCGGTCGCGCGCGTCGGGCAGCCGCAGGACGTGGCGGAGGCGGCGGCTTTCTTCACCTCCGACGCCGCCTCGTTCGTCTCCGGTCAGGTGCTGTACGTGGCGGGAGGGCCGAAGGCGTGACCACGACCTTCCCATTCCCCGAAGCACTGCTGGACGCGATCGGCACCGACCTGGGCGCCTCCGAGTGGCTCACGGTCGACCAGGCGCGGATCGACCGGTTCGCCGAGGCGACGGACGACCGGCAGTGGATCCACGTGGACCCGGACCGCGCGGCCGCGGGGCCGTTCGGCGGCACGATCGCGCACGGCTACCTGTCGCTGTCCCTGCTCGCGCCGCTGATGTTCCAGGTGCTGCACGTGGACGGCTGCGCGCTGGTCGTCAACGCCGGGTCGGACCGCGTGCGCTACCTGACCCCGACGCGCGCCGGCGCGCGGGTGCGGGCCTCCGCGGTGCTGCGCGCGGCGGAGCGGGTGGCCCTGGGCGTGCGGGCGACGACCGCCGTGACGCTCGAGATCGAGGGGGAGCAGAAGCCGGCCCTGGTGGCCGACACGCTCACGGTCTTCGTGCCGGCCTGACGCCGGCAGGTACGAGCCAACCAGCAGGAAGCAGACGCGTCAGCAGGAAGCAACCGCCTTCTGCTTCCTGCCGAACGCAGCGGTTCCTGCTGTCGGGCTCGAACGGCCGGTCCGCGAGCCGGCGGGCGGGTCAGGAGAGGCGCTCGACCACCATCGCCATGCCCTGGCCGCCGCCGACGCACATCGTCTCCAGCCCGATCGTCGCGTCCTTCGTGCGCAGCGCGTTCAGCAGGGTGGCGGTGATGCGGGCCCCGGTCATGCCGAAGGGGTGTCCGAGCGCGATCGCACCGCCGTGCACGTTCAGGCGGTCCCACTCCACGCCGAGGTCGTCGGCGGAGGGGATCACCTGAGCCGCGAACGCCTCGTTGATCTCGACCAGGTCGACGTCGTCCATCGTCATGCCGGCGATCGCGAGCGCCTTCCTGCTCGCCTCGACGGGACCGAGGCCCATGATCTCGGGCGAGAGCCCGGTGACAGCGGTGGAGACGATGCGGGCCAGCGGCGTCAGCCCCAGGTCGTGCGCGAGCGCGTCGGACACGATCACGAGCGCTGCTGCGCCGTCATTGAGCGGGCACGCGTTGCCCGCCGTGACGGTGCCGTCCTCGCGGAACACCGGCTTCAGGCCCGCCAGCGTCTCGGCGGTCACCCCGGCGCGCGGGCCGTCGTCGGCCGCGACCAGCCGACCCTCCGGCGTCGTCACGGGGGTGATCTCCCGCTCGAAGACCCCCGCGGCGATGGCCGCCTCGGCGCGGTTCTGGCTGAGGGCGGCGTACTCGTCCTGCCGCTCGCGGCTGACGCCCTTCAACCCGGCCACGTTCTCGGCCGTCTGCCCCATCGCGATGTAGGCGTCGGGCAGCAGACCCTCCTCGCGCGGGTCGTGCCACGCGTCGCCGCGCTCGGCCGCCTGCGCGGTGCGTCGGGCGGCCCCCGCGAAGACCGGGTTGAGGATCGCGGCGGGGTCCTGGCCGGGCATCCAGTCGGCGCTGCCGGTGCGGAAGCGCGACACGGTCTCCACCCCGGCCGAGACGAACGCGTCGCCCTCCCCCGCCTTGATCGCGTGCAGCGCCATCCGTGTGGTCTGCAGACTGGACGAGCAGTACCGCGTGACGGTCGTGCCCGGCATGAAGTCGTAGCCCAGCTGCACGGCCACGATGCGGGCCAGGTTCATGCCCTGCTCGCCGCCGGGCAGGCCGCAGCCGACCATCAGGTCGTCGATGCGCTCGGGCGCCAGCTGCGGCACCGACTCCAGCGCCTCCCGGACGATCAGGGCGGTCAGGTCGTCCGGCCGGAAGCCGGTGAGCGACCCCTTGTTCGCCCGCCCGATCGGCGAGCGCTTCGCGGCGACGATCACCGCCTCACGGGTGCCGCTCATACGAACGCGTTGTGGCCGGTGATGGACCGCCCGACGATCAGCGTGTTCATCTCGCGCGTGCCCTCGTAGGAGTACAGCGCCTCCGCGTCGGCGAAGAAGCGGGCTACGCCCTTGTCGAGCACGATGCCGTTGCCGCCC